>JBEIJG010000350.1:0-3873 GCA_040380385.1 Phycisphaeraceae bacterium
CTTCTTGGCAGCGGTCTTCTTGGCCGGGGCCTTCTTTGCAGTCTTCGCAGGAGCAGCAGCCGCGGCTGGAGCCGAGTCGGCACCCTCGTCATTTGCTTCGAAGCAGCTGCCGTCGAGGAACGACATCAACGCCGCCTTGTCCACGACGAGGTAGCGGTGATTCAGAAGTTCAAACGCGTTGAGTTGGTCGATGCGGCAGACGTTGACGCCAGCGACGTTGCGCGCCGAGAGGATCGCATTGCGATTGGCCTTATCGGTTGCGACGAGACACGTGCGATCGATGCCGACCGAAGCCATCATCTTTGCAAACTCAGCGGTCTTCGGCGCTTTGAAATCGAGCGCAGCGAAGCACTTCACTTCGTTGTCGATGAGCTTCGCGAGAAGCGCATTGCGGTTTGCAAGACGACGCATCTTCTTTGGAAGCGCTGTGCGGAAGTCCTCGCGTTCGCGGGTCTTCTTAAACGTCACACCGCCGCCCTTGCGGATCGGCGTACGCGCAGCACCGGCGCGTGCGTTACCGGTGCCCTTTTGCTTGTACAGCTTGCGGGTGGAGCCTTCAACGTCACCGCGGCTCTTCGTACGGGCTGAGCCCTGACGCTGATTGCCGTGCGTGATGACGTAGGCTTGCTTGAGAAGCGCGTAACGGACTTGGCCGCCGAGCGTCTCTGGGTCGACCTTGACAGTGTCGACCTTCTTGCCATTGGAATCGTAGATCGGGAGTTCGATCATGCTTCGCCTCTTGCGGACGTTGTCCGCACTCTTCGCCTCATCCTCTGCGTGCCTGTTGATTGGTGGCACGGAGTAGGAATCGACTTGGTGAACTACAAAGAATTCTTTGTTGCTGCCGGCTGGTTCCCTCACGGGCCTTTCCGGCGTTCGAGCGCACTGCGTGCCTCGAACATGGCTGTGTACCTACAAACTTTTTCGTCACTCGCTTGCGCATCCGTGACCTTCACGGAGTGGCTGCGCTGTGTCGGGTCGAAGACTGTAACCGAAACACTGCTCGGTTTTACCCCTTCGGCCCATCAATTTTAAAATCACTTCCAGAATCAGTTACCGAGTCACTGCCCGAGTCACTTCTTCGGAAGCTTCTTTGCCTTGCGCTTGAAGAGACGCGTGGCCTGACGGATGAACAGATAACCATCATTCGCGCCGGGGACTGGACCCTTCACAAGAAGGAGCCCCTTCTCAGCGTCGATCTTGACCACGTCAAGGCTACGAAGCGTCACGCGTGCGTCACCGAGGTGACCAGCCATGCGCTTGCCCTTCTTGATCTTCGCGCCGTGACCACGGTCCGTGCCGTGCGAACCGATCGAGCCCGGGGTGCGGTGCTTACGTTCGGTACCGTGCGTCGCGGACATACCCTTGAAGTTGTGGCGCTTCATGACGCCAGCGAAACCCTTACCCTTGCTCGTACCGATGACGTCGACGTATGCGACGCCTTCGAGGCACGAAACATCGATGGTTTGACCGAGCTGGAAAGCGTTCGCCGCAGCGTCGTCATTGACGCGCATTTCGCGGTGGACGCGCTTCGGAGCAGAGCCAGCCTTCGCATCGTGACCGATCATCGGAATCGACGAGTTGCGAGCCTTCATGTCGTCGAAGGCGATCTGCACAGCCGAGTAGCCGTGGCGATCAGCGGTCTTGACTTGCGTCACGACGCAAGGACCAGCTTCGATCACGGTGACGGGAATGTTCTTGCCGTCTTCGAGGAAGTAACGGGTCATACCGATCTTGCGACCGAGGATGGCGACTTGGCAGGGCTTGTTGCTCATGAGTTTGACTCGCTTCGTCTGAGGTGATCGCGGTTGGTCAGAACCGCGCTCAGTTTTGGGTTTCCGTCAGAGGTTCGGTAGGCTTTCGATTGGGCTCGCGCCTGCCGCACTTGACGCTCTTCACTTCTGCCGTGCAGACCATCCGCACGGAGTTGCGGGCGATTGCCCGCCGAGGACTTTCAGCCATTCTGTCGGGCAGTACATGCCCGACAAAACTTAGGCCTTAATGCGGAGGAACACGCCCGCGGGAACGACGAGGCGCTGCAGCGCGTCGGTCGTGCGGTGATTCCATTCCGTGATGTCGATGACACGCTTATGCGTGCGGATTTCAAACTGCTCGCGCGACTTCTTATCGATGAAGGGCGAACGGTTGACGGTGTAGATTTCGCGGCGGGTTGGCAGAGGAATCGGACCTGCAACGCGCGCACCAGTGCGCTTCGCTTGGTCAACGATCTCGCGCGCCGAGGCGTCGAGAGCTTGATGGTCGTAGGCTTCCATACGAATCCTGAATTTGCCGCCGTTCATTGCTGTACTCCGTAGGGCTCGTTCGATTGACAGTGCGATTTCGACTGGTGTTTGCAGTGGTGAACTGCAGTGATTCGGAACTTGCTGTGTGCATCGTGGCGTGATTGGAGATTGCTTTACGAGCGACTCCGAACACGCGCATGCACACTGAGAACTGTTTCGTCGCGCAGAACTCACGCGCGACGTGTGACTTGCGAAAGATGAACCTGCACGACCACGAAACAACGTGGGCGCACAGGTGCGAATCGCCAAAGATACCAATTCCGCGGTTGCTGTCAATCGTCGCGCGTGTTGGGCCTTGAGTGGAATCCCGAAGTCGCGTTATCGGCGGACACCGAGCGACGCGCACATCGTCGACTCGTCGAGCACGAACCAATGAGGGAACCACACTCCCCCGCACGCGGTCACCGTGCGATGCGATGCTTCTCCCGCGTCCCTACCATGCGCGCCCGTGCCGAACCCACATTCCGCCGCAACGTCTCCGCGCGATCAGCGCTGCCAGCTCGCTTCCATTCGAGACGCGCGCGTCGAACCGGTCGTCCACGAGAGCGGCGCCGAGAGCTGCACTCGGAGCGCGTTGGCGCGTAGCCGAGCGCATGTTCCGGGAAATGATGTGGTGCCCAGCATCGCTCGATGGGCACCGATGACTCTCGCCCGGCGTTCGAACGTTCATGCGACCGCCATTGTGCGAGCCGCACTCGCAACGCTCACCACCATCGCGCCAACCGCGCTCGCGGAGAGCACGCTGCCCTCGTCTCCATTCGGCATGGTCACTGCAGCGCAGATCGCACTCGCGTCCTCTTCAGGGCTGACATTCTCGGACCAAAGCGCTACTCCCGCGGTTCCACCCTCCTCGAAGCCGCCTGTTGGCGATGGTCTCGCGGAGGCACCACTTGAAGCAGAGGGCCTTGGGCTCCAGATGCGCGTCCCGGTCGGCACCACCGTGCGCGTTGAGAAGAACCCAACCAGTTACCTCCTCTCTGAAGATGGCGATACCCCGGGTTGGCGCATGCGCATTGCCGGCCTCACGGCGTCGAAGGCCGAAACCACCGCGGCAAGCCAGTGCAAGGAATACATCGAGGCGATTCGCGCCAAGGGCGGCACCGTTGAGGTGCTCGCTGATGAGCCGCGCAAGATTGGCGGACGCGACGCGCACCTGATCTACGTCGCCGTCCCACTCGACGGCGGCGGTCGCGGCATCACCGGCAATCTGGTCATCCCAAACGGACCGGACGCCTACCTCGTCTTTGCGACCATCGTTGTCGAGAGTGAGTTCGCGCGCGTTCGACCGCTGCTCGATCGCGCGTTCGCAACGATCGACGTGAAAGACGTGTTCGCCGAGTCGGTCGAGCGCTCCGCCCTCCTTGGCCTCGGTGCTGAAATTGTCGCGGGCTTCACCGAAGCGAAACTGCGCGCGACGATCGCGCCCGATCCGGTGTGCTATCGCATGTGGCGACCTGATGCGAACGGCAACAAGAAGGACTTCGGATACGCGCTCGTTCGCGTGCGCGAAGGAAAGCGCGGCGAAGTTGATGCTTCGCGCGACCCCGCGGAATTGAAGGGCGATGACGCA
>JBEIJG010000351.1:0-3861 GCA_040380385.1 Phycisphaeraceae bacterium
CGACGATCTTCAAATCGAGAAGAAGTGACGGAATGCGCGCTTGAAACTCCTTTGATCCTTTCACTTCTCCGAACTTCCAATCCCACATTGAAAATCTGACGCGCGCAAGCGCTCATTCAGGAAGAACCATGCAGACGACTTCTTACATGCGCAGTACATCCAACTTGCGCGGCCTCAGCGCGGCGTTCATGGCGCTCACGGCATGCATCGTGTCGAGCTCGACGATTGCGCAAGAAGTGACGGCGCCAACGAAGGATTCAGCGAAGGCTCCAACGCAGCAAGTTGGCATGCCCGCAATGCCGGTGACGCCGGCCGCAGCAGCGGAACTCATCGAAGTCATCCCCTTCGAACTTGCGCAGCCCTTCACGCACTCGATGCGGCGCGAGCGACCCGAGTACACGCGCGGTCACGTGTTGGTGCTGCGCGCACCAGAGGCGTACCTCGTGCCGCGGCAGGTGGCAGAGCCCGTACTTCTCGTCGGCGGGCAGACGGCGGAGCGCATCAACGCGGGTTACGCAAGCGGCTTCCTCATCGTGGTGGTGCCGGAATGGCGCGAGCGCGGAGCGGATGGAGTGGAGCGTGCGGGTGATCCAAGCACGGCGCGTATTTGGTTCGCGTCGCCAGAACTCCCTGAGCGTGTCGACGCGGCGTGGATCGATGCGGCAGCGGCTTCAGCGAGCAAGGCGGGGTTGGCTGCAGCCGCACCTCGCGTCGCTGGCTTTGCGCCGGCGAAGGCAGAACGATTTGAAAATCGTGATGCGCTCGGTCGGTTCCTAGCGGACATCATCGCGAAGCGATCGCCATCGGAGACTGATGTGATCGACACGCTGCGGGCGACGAATTGACGTGTGTCATTCCGCCGAGCGCGAGCGCAATCCGTTACGCTCGGCGACATGAACGCGACGAAACACGCGAGGTTTGAAGTTCCACGCGCCAATGCACGCACCGCGTGCGGAGGCCTCGTCATGCTCTGTGCTGCGTCGTTCGTGCATGGCGCGATTTCGGGTTGTGCGAGTTCGCCGCGCGCAAGCAGCGCTTCACGCGACATGCCGGCGCCGCTCCAACATGTGGTCCTCGTCGATCTCGCCGATGACAACGACATCGCCGCCATGCGAGCGGCGAGCGACGCGATGCTGCCAAAGATTCCGATGGTGAAGGGTTACGTGTGCGGCGCCCCCGTCGATATCGGGCGCGCGAACGTGCACAAAGACTACGACCTCGGCATCATCGTTCAGTTCGATTCGGTGGAAGACTACAAGGCCTACCTCGAACATCCGATCCACGTCGAACTCGTGCAGACATGGCGGCCGAAGTGGAAGAAGTCGTTCATCGTCGACTTCGCGCCGTAAGTGGACCGAGTTGCGATGGCTCGGACTTCACGCGCCCTTCAATATGGTTTTCCACTCCTGCGAGATGCGATCGATCGCTTCGTCCAGCACTTCGCGTGTGGTTGCGAGGCTGAAGCGCAGGTGTCCCGCAGCGCTCGCGCCGAACCAGCGCGGGCTTCCAGGCACGACGCGCACGCGCGCAACGTGTTCGACGCGACGCGCGAGTTCTTCTTCCGCGATACCGGTTTGCGCGATGTTTGCGAAGAGGACGAACGTCGCTTCGGGCGCGCGCTCGATCGCGATCCCTTTGAGTCGCGTCAGGCGCCGTATCGCGTGGTCGCGCATGCGACCGCAGTGCTCGAGAAACGCTGCGCGCCATGCCGTTGTATCGCGCAACGCCGCGATGGCCGCGATTTGCGACAGCGTCGCGACACCCTCGATGGTCTGGGCGAATCCTTGCGTTGTGATGAAGGTGTCGGCGGCCTTTCGATTCGGTGCGATGACGGCACCGATACGAAGTCCCGCGAGTGCGAATCCCTTCGACATGCCGTGGATGACCCACGCGTGGCATTCGTCTTCTCCATGCGCCGCAAACGATCGAAACGAGCGGCCGTCGAGCACGACATCCGACCACACTTCGTCCGAGACGATCGTGATGCCGCGTTCGTTGGCTTCGGAAGCAATCGCGCGGACTTCCGTCGGCGTCCAAAGAGTGCCCAACGGGTTGTGCGGATGACAGACGAAGAGCGCGCGCGTCTTCGATGTCAGCGCTTCTTTCAGACCATCGACCGTGAAACGTCCGTCGGTTGGCTTCCAGAATCGCAGCGTCGCGCCCGCGCGACGAACACTCTCCGCGACGAGGAAGTCCACAGGATCCTGTACGACGACTTCGTCGCCTGCTTTGAGAATTTCACGTGCAACGAGCACGATCGCGCTTGCCGCAGAGTTTGTCGCGATGACACGCGAAGGATCGATGTCCGCAGATTTTGTGCGCGCGAAGTGTGATGCGAGCGCTTGTCGGAACTCGACGAGTCCAGCCGGTGGACCGTAGGGGAGGTGGGGCGTCGCAACGTATCGCGCGATCGCTTGGGTGACGACCGATGACACGGGGAGATCCGGGTCCGCGGCGGTGAGTGGAATGACGTCGGGCGCGCACTCTGCCCAGCGAAGATTGAACGCGCGTTTTCGGAGCGCATCGAAATCGGGCGTCGCAGCGGTCACCACGGCACTGCGCAGGTTCGATGGCGATTTCGGCGTCACGGCCTCCGGCGACGCGCGCGGGGATTGCAGCGACGGCGGGATTGCTGCCCTTGTTGCTGCTGCTGTTGTTGCTACGGATGTTGTGCGCGCCTCTTGCGCAGCTCGCACAAACGCGCTGACCATGGACTGTGGAATATTGGTGTTCATGACGTGACCCGCAGAAGACGAAGGAGATTCGGCGTGCTCGCGCGATGGTTCCCGAGCGTGCGTGTCATCACGTTCAAACGCAAGATTTGCGCTTGTGCACTCGCGATAGGCAACCGAATCACTCCTCACATGAGCCCCCTCATGCAACCAATGGAAGCGCCGGCCCGGACGAAGCCACGGGTGCGAGAAATGCCGCGCGAAGTCGACGACCCTCAAGGAAGAGACGTCGATGGTTCGGCCGTCGCAGCCGCGTGTATTCGGCAAATGCCTCCGACGCTCCTCCCGCCGTGCGGACATCACGGAGGAGCCGCGCGAGGACTACGGCGTCGACCAGTGCGCTGTTCGCTCCTTGACTCGTGAATGGCAGACATGCGTGCGCCGCATCGCCGAGGAGTGCTGCGTTCCCACGATGAAGCGCCGGAAGCGGGGGCAGGTCGCGTGTCTTCCACAGATGCGATGTCGCGAAGTCGGTGGTTGCGACCGCCTCGACGACATCGGCCGCCCAGCCATCGAGCATTGCATCGGCGAATGCGGCGAGTGCAGGCCCTGATGTATCGACGACGCGATGTCGTGATGCGTCCATCTGCATGAACCACACCACGCGGCCGTCGCCTTCGGCCAGCATTCCAACTGCGAGGCCACCACGTGGATCGTGATACTTGCGGAAGGTCGTCCCCAGTTCCCGTGCGAGCGCTGGCGCGTCCGCGACCGAGACAATTTCGTGAATCGCGGCGTCGGACAGTTCCGCCTTCGGAAAGAGCATCGCACGAAATTGCGAGCGCGCGCCGTCACAACCGAAGAAGAGTTCGCCATCAAGCGAGCATCCGTTGTCGAGCACGATGGAGTGCGCTCGAAACGATGCCTCATGCTCGCGAGACGTTGTTTCGAGATGCACGACGGACGAGCCATGGATGAAGTGCGTGCGGCCGTTTGCGAGTGCCGCGTCGCGCAAACGTGCGAGAAAACGTGTGCGCGAGACACAGAGCGCTGGCTCGAGGAGATGTTCCGCGAGAATTTGTCCATCGGACGCACGAAGCGACGCGTGTTCGATCCAATGCCCTGCATCCGACCAATCGGTCCGAGGCGCGAGTTCCCGCAGTGCTGCGAGACCGTTGGGCATGAGGAG
>JBEIJG010000352.1:0-3849 GCA_040380385.1 Phycisphaeraceae bacterium
AATTCCTTGGAGGCGAGCGCATGCACAGAGATCAGGATCGCCGCCAGCCCATGCCGAGACCAACCGATCGAACGGGTTTCTCACAAAAGCAAATGTCCGCCATCGCGCGGCGTCTGTACCAAGCACACCGGTCGCTGAGAGCGCTTGCTTCAGTCGCGCAAGATCAAAGTGCTGCAGATAGTTCAACCCTCCCGCAATCGATCGCAAATCCTCGCTTGTGGCGCGGCCATACAGGCGATGGCGATCCTCGACGCGATAGTCGCCGTGCATGTCAAGTGCGCGTTCGATACTCGAGCCGCCACACTTTGGAATATGGACAAAGATTGCTCGGTGCTCGCGAGAAACGGGCATACGCAGAGTGTAACGGGCGCGTGACCAGCGTCTGTCCGATGAAGTCCTTGGCCGTACGATGGCGACATGACTGAGGTTGTCGTATCGAAGGACCAGCCACAACGCGAGCGGCGCACGTCGCGCGAGCAAGGCCGTCTCGGCGTCCGTGAGGTTCTTGTCGCGAGCGTCATTTTCCTCGTGGTGCTGGCGCTGCGATTGGCGCTCCTCGCGAACACACCCGATGCATCTTGGCCGCACTCGATGCTCTATGAAGGCGATGCGCCCGTTTGGGCGACGTGGGCGCAGCAGATCGTCGCCGGCGAACCCTTCGAAGAAAACCTCCCCTTTCGCACGCCGGGCGTTGCGTTCCTCCTCGCGTGGATCGGCGCAAGTGCCGTGCCCTTCACTGCCGCAAAGGCGCTTTGGTGCGCGATGTCGGCCGCTACCGCAGCGGCGACCTATCTCGTCCTCGCGCGCTTCTTCACGCGCCGTGTTGGCCTGATCGCGGCGTTGTTCCTCGCGCTCTCCTTCGCCGTCGGAGTTGCGGCGACGAGCCTCAACAATGAAACGCCCTACGCCCTACTTCTCATCGTGATCGTCGGTGCAACGTTGCGCTGGTGTGAACGCGCGACGATCACGATGTCTATCACGCTCGGCGTGATGCACGCGCTGGCCCTGCTCTTGCGGGCAGAACACACACTTTTCATCGCATTCGCTGCGATCGGCATGCTTCTCGCGGCGCATCGATCTCCGACCACGCCGCAAACGAAACCTCAATCGTGGCCGCACATCGTGCGGCAATCCGCGTGGATCATCGCCGCGGGCGTCGTGGTCTTGCTCCCTTGGACGCTTCGCTCACATGCCGCAGTCGTCCGCTACAACAACGAGTGCGCGCCGATTCCGTACGACTCGATGTGGCCCGAGTGGCGCGAAGACGCCATTGCGGAGTACGAGTCGCTTCCCGCGTTCGTGCGCACCGGAAACTTCGCAACGCTCAACACCTTCGTGCGACGCAATCAATTGCAAGAAGTCGACGCGGCGGCAGTGAAGCGCTACTTCGACGAAACGTGGGGTTTCACGCCTTCGGCGCTTCCCGCGTGGTCGATCGTGAGTTTCAAAGGTGGACTCGATTTCGCGCTCGCGAACGATCCGCGCTCGGACGGCGGATTCTCACGCGCGCCGCTCACGGATCGCTACGACCAAAATCCGCCCTTCTCATTCGCGCGGCCAAGCCACGCGCAAATGGTCGAACAGGGTTACGCGATCGGTTGGAAACATCTCACCGAAGATCCGGCGCGTGCGCGCGAGCTCATCACCGAGAAGTTGCTGCGATTCACCGATGGCACCACGCTCGGCCTTTTCGCGTGGAATTGGCCGTACAACGCGAGCGACGAACTCATTCGACAACCCGTCGATCTTGCGGTTCCTGCACGTTGGAGTGCGCCGATTTGGAGTTCGGTCGTTTTGTGCGCGATCGCCCTCGGAGCGATCGTCGCGGGCTTCCGTCGCGGTGGATGGCTCCTCCTGCTCGCCCTTCTCTATCGCATCGTCATCGTTGCGGCCTTCTACGGTTACGCGCGTCATGCCGTGTCGATTGCGCCGATTCTCGCGGCGCTTGCTGCGGTTGGTGTCGATGCACTGTTGGCAGGATTTCTGCGCGTCTTGCCGTTCGGCACAGCGTGTATCGGGCGTCTCGCCTTCGCGATTCTGGCGCCGCTCGTCGCCGTCGCACTCCTTGTCGTTGCGTTCGGCTCGGCGATCCATCCGCCCTCGTGGACGGCGCGCGCCGCGACTCTCGACGGCCGCATCGAACTCACGCCAGAGTTTGGCGAAGGCGCGTTCACCTCGAACGACCGACTTCGCCTTCTACCGCGTGGTCATTGACCCACGCTGATCGGTCGTGATGTCGGCATGTGGAATTCACGGGAACTTCAACAGACTGGCGTGTTGCGTCGAGCCGGTTGCGATTCAATGCTCGACCTTTCCATCGAGTGATCATGAACACACTGCTTTATCTCCTTTCCACGTTGGTGCTTCTCGCTTGCACCTCGCCTGCGCTTGGCCGCCAGGACACCGCACCCACGCGCGGCTCTGTGATCTTCATTCACCCAGACGGCACAGGGCTTGCGCACTGGGGTCTCGCGCGCGTGGCGCATGTCGGGCCCGACGGCGAACTCGCGTGGGATCGCTTGCCCGAGATTGGCATTTACCGTCCGCACATGCGTGACAGCCTCGCGCCATCAAGCCATTCTGGCGCGACCGTACACGCCTATGGCGTCAAAGTTCCACAAGACAGTTTCGGTATGGACGGTTCGGAGATTCCTGTCAGCGCGGGCGGCGAGCGCACCAGCGTGATGCGTGAAGCGATGCGCGCAGGCCTTGCCGTAGGTATCGTCAATTCAGGTCATCTCGCGGAACCAGGAACCGCCGTGTTTCTCGCGAGTTCGCCAAAGCGCACGGACTACACAGGCATCTGTGCGAAGCTTCTCATCGATCGACCGAACGTCATCCTCGGCGGCGGCGAAGCGTATTTTCTTCCGAAGGGCGTGAGTGGTCGCCACGGTGCAGGATTGCGCGAAGATGGTCGCAATCTGATCGAAGAGGCGCGCACCGCGGGCTACACCGTTGTTTTCACGCGCGAAGAACTCGCGGCAGTTCCCGCGGAAACGACGCATCTCCTCGGCCTCTTCGCCGCAGTGAATACCTACGACGATCGCAACGAAGAAACGTTGCGCGCCGCGAAATCGCCGCTCTACGCGCCGAATGCTCCGACCGTCGCCGAAATGGAACGCGCGGCACTGCGCGTTCTCGCGCGTCAACCGAACGGGTTCTTCCTCGCGGTGGAAGAAGAAGGCAGCGACAACTTCTCAAACTGCCACAACGCCGCTGGTTTGATCGAAGCAATGCGTCGCGCAGACGAAGCGATCGCGGTCGCTGAGGAATTCCGCGTGAAAGCACCCAACACGCTCGTGCTCGTCGCCGCCGACTCGAGCGCCTCCGGCGCGCAACTTGTCGCAATGCCGGAAAAAGAAGGCGTGATTGTCGCCGGCAAACCGTTGCCGACCACGATTCCGAACGATCCCGCGCCGCTCGATGGCGTCGACGGACGCAACACCGTGCCATTCCTCGCAAAACCCGATCGCACAGGCCGCGTTTTACCGTTCGCCGTCGCATGGGCATCGTTTGAAGATGGCGGCGACCCAGTAGTCGTGCGCGCGGTTGGACCAAACAGCGCGCTCCTCCGAGGTTCGATCGACAATACGGCGATCTACCGAGCGATCTACACAACGCTTTTCGGACGGTCACCTGATCGTGCGACGCCGAACCAGTGATTGCGCGAGCGCGTCGCGGCGACGCTGAAACGCTACTCCGTCCGCAGTATGCTGCAACGATGCTTTGCCCCAACGTCCCTTCAGTTCGTCTCGCTCTCGCCGCCCTCACTTGCGCAGCCGCGCTGAGTCTTACCGCCTGCGGAGCGAGCGCTCGCGCACGCACCGGATTTATTCCATCGAATGTGCG
>JBEIJG010000353.1:0-3813 GCA_040380385.1 Phycisphaeraceae bacterium
TGCTCATTTCGACCGCGCACTCGAAGATGGATTACGGCGTGATCGCGCGCAACGCGAAGTTGTGTGTCGACACCCGTGATGCGATGCGCGCATTCGAACGCGAGATGGGATCGCGGCTCGCCCGCGCCTGACGCGATGATCGCATCGCGCGAAGAAGAATTGCAGCGAACCGTACCCGAGCGATCGGATACCGGCTATGCAAGCGCGGCAGCGACTGGTTCTGCATGGACAACTGCACAGACCGTGGCGAACAAGTTCGTCACGGTCTTTGCCATGTTGGCGATCGCGCGATTTCTCTCACCGGCAGAGGTGGGGCTTGCGAACTCTGCGGCAAGTATCGGAGCGTTCGTTTTCGTCTTCGCGCCCTTTGTGATGGGCGATGTATTGCTCGCCGAGCCGAAGCGTTTCACGCAACTCGCGAACACTGGATCGCGGATCGCGTGGGTGGCGGGATGGATCATGTTCGCCATCCTCGCGGCGCTCGCGATTCCGATCGAACGTTGGAGCGACAAAAGCGGCCTCGCATTTCTGGTGGTGATTGCGGCACTTCGACCACTCGCGGACTCTGTGTTGATGCTCGGCTACGCACATGCGCGCGTTGGACTTGAGTATCGGCGCATTGCCAAAGTCGAAGGCCTCGTCAATCTCTCAGCCACAGTGGCCGGCGTTGCGATGGCTTGGCTCGGTGCTGGACCGATTTCGGTCACGTTGCCACCGATCGCAGCGCTTGCCTGCAAAGGTGTGCTGTATCGACGAAGTTGCTCTGGGTTTGCTCCATTCGATCGTTCAGCTGCGCCGGAGATCACCCGAAGATTTTCGATCGCGGCCATTGGTCAGTACGCGAACAATGTGCTCCAGATCTTGGAGACACTCGTACTTCTCCTTTTCGCGAGCGAGACTGAGATTGGTTACTTCGGGCTTGCGTTTCAACTCGCAGTGCAAGCGAACACCGTTGTCGCAGCGCAGCTGGGCGCCGTCCTTCAACCGATCTTTGCGCATATTCAGCACGATCCCGTGCGACAGGTCGCAGGGTTTGTTCGGGCAACGAGGCTTCTTTCAGGAATCGCGGTACCGATGTCGGCCATGCAAGCCGCACTCGCGATTCCAGCATTCGCCATTCTCTTCGAGGAAAAGTGGACCGGCGCGATCGCTCCATTCATCGCGCTTTCCATTGCACAATCCTTCATGTTCGTCACGGCACCGTCGATCGCCCTCCTCAAGTCACAAGGTCGATTTGGAACGTATCTCCGGTGGCAGTTTGGGCAGCTCGCACTCTCCGCGCTGCTCTTCATCGGCGCGGTGCAGTTTGGGAGCGAGCGCGCACTTCAACTTGCGAAAACCTGCGGCGTGCCTGTGACTGAGGACTGTAGGTATGCACTTGCCATCGCGTTGGCGAGTGCATGTGCTTGGGCGATCTCGTGTCCTATCGCCGTACATCTAGGCGGCGCGCCCGCGCGACTTCCGTGGCGAACAACCATTGCGGTCTTTGTACAACCTTGGCTGATCGCTGGGCCTTGCGCATTGCTGACAGTGCTGGTTTGGCACGTGCTCCGTCGAGCGATCGATCCGTTCTGGGCGGACGTCGTCACACTCACCGCCGTCGGTCCGGCATTTCTTATCGCCGGGATCATCGGCTGCCTGATGACGCGTCGCGATAGTCGTGAGGACTTCCAAAAGATTGCGTCGCGATTCATGCGCCGATTGAAGCGAGGATGAGAGACGTAATATTGTTGAGCTTCGCGTGGGAATGCACTCGTGCGTGCGTTCGTCGTTGCGCAAAGTCAATTCGTTTCTGCGTGGATATTCGATGTCAACCCTGCGTTAATGAGGCGCGGGCAAGAGAGGAATCGTGGATGCGCACTGCAAGGATCTTTCCAACGTGGTTGATTGCGTCAGTGACGATGATGGCATGCGTGTTGGTCGGTTTTGAACCTGGCTGTCGAGCGCAAACGACTTCGCCTTCACCTACGAAGCCTCGTTCCATCGCCGCGGCGCCGACGGAGATTTGGGCCACCGCGTGGAGAAGCGTTCCGAAGGATGAACCACTGCTCGTCGAAATGGTTCGACTCGAGGGCTCATTCGTGCCGGGCCAGCCGAATCGTGCGCCAGATCCGATCAGTCTTGCATTGCGCACGAGGAGTTTGCCAAAGGGGCGCGCCGGAGTTTTGTGGTGGCGTTACGCGAACAGCCTCTTCGCATATGACGGTGATTTCGCGAAAGGCGGCGTCGCGTCACCGTGGGCTGACGCGGCCAGCATCGAATTGAAGAAGGAGTGGGAGCCGTGGCTCGAAGCGTTTGAACGCGCTGGTGGCCGAATCGACGTTCTTGTCGGCGACTGCGAACAGATCAGCAAGTTCACAAACTGGTCGATCTCGTCAAACGATGTCGCGACATTGATGTCGGACGCGCGGGCGTTGAAGCCATATCGTGGTGCCCCTCCGTTGCGAACACTGCTTGGCGATGCTGACACGAGCAAAGTGAAGGAAGCGCCCCAGCGAAACGACTATCTCGCGTGGAATCTCGCGCTTGGTCGAATCACGGCAGCGGCGATGAACGATGCGGTGTTTCGACCGACAGTTCTTCAGTTTCCCCGTGTGGTCGGGTCGAACTATGACGGAATGCGAATGACGGATCGTCCGGCTCCAGACTTGAATGGTCATCAGCAGCCGCAGGACTCGATTGTCGGAACGCATGCGGCGCCGTCTTGCTACGGACGCATCGAGCAGATCGCGACCGCGTGGTACATCGACGAGGCCGATCCAACTCGACTTGCGCGAACCGGTCGTGATCGCGTCACGAAGGATCCGTGGAACGCATTTCTCTTGGATGTGCAACTTGCGCGCGCGTGTCGGCGGAGCGCGCCGTCGGTTCCACTTGCCCCATGGATTGCGCAGCCTGCGTGGACGGGTGATCGTGGCGAGGTTCCGTATCCATCCGACCGGCGCATGTGGGATGAAATGGTGCGACATATCGCCCTCTGTGGAACGGAGTTCTTCCACTATTGGAATCCGCCCGAGGCACTGGGTTCGCGCGTAGACATCGGATTCCAGCAACGCATCGCAGATCAGTGTTCACGACGACTCGCGGGGGTACTTCGCGATATCAACACCCAACTCAATGCTCAATCGGTCGGCCCCGTTCAGCAGTTGATCACCACTGAGCCGTTGTCCTATCGCGCGACGACGGTGACAACCGGCGCACGGCGTGGCGATGGAAAGTACGTCTGGCGTACATCTGCACGGCCCGGTGTGAACGCGCTGCAAGATGTGAAGACGGGCGCGCGCGTTGCACTCGACGAAGGTACTTGTGGTCGGTGGGACATCACCGACACGACAACTCCGCCGTCGTATCGTCCGTGGTCTGGAAGTGCGGGCGATACGAAGCGTGGAACCTCTGACTCGAACGCCAAGTAATGGGCCAAGTAATGGGCCAAGTGATGCCTTTCGCTCCCACGATGATCGAGCAATCAAGATTTCACTGGCGCCGTGATGAGCCAAAGGCATGACGAGCCAACTTCATGACGAGCCAACGTCCTATTGAACGAAAGCAAGTCATGGCAAACCCTGAGAACTGATGCGAGCTCACGACTCGTGAGACGAGTGCACGTCGTGTCCCGCATCGCGCAGGGTGCGCTCGCGGCGTGCGAGTTCAAGATCGTGGTCGACCATCATCCGCGCGAGTTCCTCGACGGAGGTTCGTGGCTTCCAGTTGAGGACGCGTTGCGCCTTCGACATGTCGCCAAGAAGTTGTTCGACTTCTGTGGGCCGGAAATAGCGCGGATCAATCTCAACGAAGTCGCGATAGTCGAGGCCA
>JBEIJG010000354.1:0-3813 GCA_040380385.1 Phycisphaeraceae bacterium
GGTGCGCGAGAACTCGGCGGCGTCGGTGGGCGGCGTGTGGATCCAAGGCGGCACGCTGCTGGTGGCGGACATGATCTTCTGCGGGAATGGGGCGAATTTCCACGGCAACTGGACGAACGGTGGTGGTGTCATTCAGCTCGATGCATGTACCGACGAATGCCCGGGAGATGTCTCCGGCGATGGTCGGGTTGACTCGGTTGACCTCGCCGAGATTTTGGCTGCGTGGGGCGAGTGTGTCGGGTTTGGATGCCGCGCGGACGTGGATCGCGATGGCGCGGTGGGTGCGCGCGACCTCACGATCGTCCTCGCGGGCTGGGGTGAGTGTCCATGAAACGGATCCCAGTTGAGGGTGCCTTCCCGCGCGCATGACTTAGTGCGGAAATCCGGCAAACTGCGTCGCTGTGAAACACACCGGTAGGCATCCTCCCCGGTTTCGAGTGATCGCACACGAACCCAAGGGCGCGGCCGAAGTTGCGCGTTCGATCCGCCGATTCCGCCGTGTCCCCATGTGGACACGCGCTCCGATCGGGAATGGACCCGTTCGCCGCGCGAGGAGGCCTATGGACGCATCTTCAATCGCCGCCTTCGTCGTGAGTACCAACGACGTCTTTCGCACGATGCTTTCGCTCGGTGTCACCGCAGGAAAGCCCTACACCTGTTGCGTCGTTCCCAGATTTGAGAACGAAGTCAGCGGCATCATCGGCATGTCCGGTGATGTGCAAGGCATGGTGGTGCTGTCGTTCCCAACGACGACCGCCTGCAACGTGATTCGTGCCTTCACGGGCATGGATATGGATCCTTCGTCGCCCGACTTCGCAGACGCAATCGGTGAACTCGTCAACATGATCTCGGGCGCGGCGAAAGCGAAGTTCGAGGGCAAGAACGTCTCGATCTCCTGCCCGTCGGTCGTGATCGGTCGTGGTCACAAAGTGCAGCAGCCGAGTGATGCGCTCTGCATCACGATTCCGTTTGAGTGTGCAGGGGGAGCGTTCTCCGTCGAAATCGCGATGAAGAGTGCGCGCGCCGTGGCGCATCCGACCGCCACGACAACGACCACTGCCAACACGAATAGCTCGACCACCCACACGAACAATTCCACCAGCACGTCGGCGCAGGCCGCTTGAGAAGGAGTTTCCCATGAAAGTCATGCTTGTTGATGACTCGAAGACGATGCGCACCATCCAGCGCAACATTTTGATGCAACTTGGATTCAAGGAAATCGAGGAAGCCTGCGACGGTCAAGACGCGCTCTCGAAGGTCAGCGCCTTCGCGCCCGAACTCCTGCTTGTCGACTGGAACATGCCCAACATGGACGGCATCACCTTCGTCAAGAACTATCGAGCGCAAGGTGGAAAGAGCCCAGTCGTGATGGTGACCACCGAAGCAGAGAAGACCCGCGTCGTTGAAGCGATCAAGGCCGGTGTTAACAACTATGTCGTGAAGCCATTCACGCCTGATGTGTTGTCGCAACGGATCAACGAGACGCTCTCGCGGACGAAGGCCGCGTAAGCGCTGGACGAGCTCAGGGTGTGTTGTGGCTTTGTCGATCGAGGTTTTCATGTCACAAGCCAATTCTGTCGCGACTGAAAAACTTCCGATCGTGCGGCTTCTTGAAGGTGGCGCGCTTGCGACGCTTGAGATTCCGTTCGAGTCGGCAAGCGAAGTGGTGACACACGAAGCGCTCGTTGCACTGGTGCGCGAGCGCGGCGTCCTTGTTGATCGCGGGGTGGACGACGCGGTACGCGCGCTTGCGGACATGCATGCAGCGCGACTCGCGGAGTTCGCGTCGATGGATCCGTCTCTCGCACTTGAAGTAGAACGTGGCCCCACCGCGGGCCCAATCGCGCAAGCAGAGCGCGCAGTCGACGGAGCGGCCGCCTGGGTTGAGTGGAATCCGGCGTTCGCGCCAGATGCGCCGGCGGAGGGCGACACCGAGGCGGGAGCACTTCACCAAGCGACTCCGATTGATCACTACAACCGCATCAAGCGATTGAAAGTCGCAGCGAACGAGGCGCTCGGCCGAATTCACCCGCCAGGTGAAGGGGCTGATGGTCGCGATGTCTGCGGGCGAACGATCGCGGCGCGTCGTGGGCGCAAACTCGCGCTCGCACCCGATGAGAGCGTTCAAGTCGAAGCCGATGGCACAATTCGTGCGCTGAAAGACGGCGTGCTTTCGCTTGCACGTCTCAAGATCGCCGTGGTCGACGCGATGGATGTTTCTGGTGCGGTCGACTTCTCGACTGGCAACATCGATTTCGTCGGTTCGGTCAAAGTCGCCGATGGTGTTCGTGACAATTTCACGTTGAAGGCGACCGGCGATGTCACCGTGCGCGGCCTTGTCGAGGCTGCGGACGTTGTCGTTGGCGGAGACTTCCGCGGTGAACGCGGCGTTGCTGCACGCAACCAGGGACACCTCTTGGTCGACGGTTGCGCGGACACCGCGTACCTCAACGGTGTGCGCGGACGCGTGCGTGGATCGCTCGCGGTCGACCGCGAAATTGTCGGTTGCGAACTTTTGATTGGCGGCGATCTGAAGATCGCGCGCGGCGCGCTTGTCGGTGGTCACGTAGTTGTCGGCGGCGCGGTTCGAGCCGAGGCGATTGGTACCGACGGCGGGGCGAAGACGTCGCTGCGTGTTGGCGGGATGCCACTTGAACTCGCGCGCGCGGCGAAGATCGCGACGCTTGTCAAGCAGCTCTCGCGACAAGTTGCGCCGCTTGAAGAGAAGCAGTTCGAGATTACC
Source organism: Phycisphaeraceae bacterium (assembly GCA_040380385.1). Lineage (GTDB taxonomy): Bacteria > Planctomycetota > Phycisphaerae > Phycisphaerales > SM1A02 > QWPT01. The sequence continues at coordinate 2,744 of JBEIJG010000354.1, forward strand.
GAGCGCGGAACCAAAGCGACCGCTGCCGAGAAGGAAAGTCTCACGGAACTCGCATTCGAGATCGCAGAAGTTCGGCGCCGTATTCGCCTTCTTGAGGAAGAGCGACAACGCCTCCTCGTCGACAATGGCATGCGGCGAACCGTGCAGATCGACGTTCACAAAGCGATCCACGCTGGGACGACGATTCATGTCGGGACGCGCGAGGCGCGCTTCAACTCGACGGTGAAGGGGCCCGTTTCGATCACGTGGGATGAGAGCCGAAATCTGCAATTCCGCGTGGCCGGTGGCAAGGTGCAGGATCTCGCCGATGTGGCGACGGTGCGCGAAGTGGCCGCGTGAGGCGCGAGCCCTCGGTACCATCGCCGCATGCGCATCGGAGTCATCATTGCGGCGGCCGGACGAAGCACCCGTTTTGGAGAGGGTGACAAACTCTCGCAAGATCTTGGCGGCCGTGCGGTCCTGCTTCGCACGGTCGAAGCCTTTGTCAAGCGTGATGAAGTCGCGGCGATCGTCGTGGCTGGACCGCCGGACGACCTCGAGGCATTTCGCGCGCGCTTCGGACCAGCTCTTGGCTTCAACGGGGCGCGCATCGTCGAGGGTGGACGTGCGGAGCGTTGGGAATCGATCGCGCGCGCGATCGCAGAGTTGCCCGACGATGTGACGCACATCGCCGTCCACGATGGCGCGCGCCCTTGCGTTGGGAACGAACTTCTCGATCGGATCTTCGCAGCGGCTCAGGTCGCAAAGGCCGTGGTTCCAGGTGTGGCTGTGCGCGATACGCTCAAACGTTGCGGTATGGAAATGGTGTCGGCTGCCGCGGATGACGCGATTGCGGACATGATTCTCGGTGATGTCGGACGCGAACAGTCGAGCGGTCGACCAGTCGTGGAGACGGTGTCACGCGAGAATCTCTTCGCTGTCCAGACTCCGCAAGTCTTCGACGCGGCACTCTTGCGCGAGGCCTACAAGAAGGTTGATCTCTTCGGCACGACCGATGATGCGAGTGTGATCGAGCGCTTCGGAGAACAGGTGTTGGTTGTCGAGGGTGATCCGCGCAATCTCAAGATCAC
>JBEIJG010000355.1:0-3804 GCA_040380385.1 Phycisphaeraceae bacterium
CGCGCAGCTGAAATCCATGCGCCGCGCAGCTGAAATCCATGCGCCGCGCAGCTCAAGTCCACGCGCCGAGCAAAATCGACAGATCGGCGGCGTCGGTCGTTCCGTCGCCGTTGATGTCACCCGCCGATTCCCCCCAAGCCGAAAGCAAGAGGGCGAGATCTGCGGCGTCCACATCGCCATCACGATCGAGATCGCCGGGCACCACCGGACACTCGATCGCAAGTACGCGAACATGATCAACGCCCGCTTCCACCACAGACCCCGCGCCGAGATCTCGCGCTTCAAATCGAAGACGCACACTCGCCGCGCCTGGCGCAACGTCCCCGAGACGGAACGATTTCTCGACCCACGCATTCGCGTTTTCGCTGACGAGTTCGAGTTGTACGAACGGACCGCCGTTTGCAGAAATCGAGATGGGCATCGAATCTGCGTTCGGCGAGGAGCCTGTGTTGTTCGAGTACCAACGGCGATACACGATGCTCGCGTTCGGGCTCGGCACTGCAAGTGCGGGCGAAGTCAGCGTTGTCGTGCCGCCGTCGACATCTGCTGCACCAACCGCCCCGCCGACAGCACCTTGTCCAGTGACGAAGCAGAACGCCCCAGTATCGTCCGAGTCGTTCTCGGGCTGCGCCGCGGTTCCAACCGGATCAACGCGCGTCCAGATTCCACCTGTTGCGGTGTCCGTCGGCGCGCCAACAGTCCAGCCAAGGTTCGTCACGAACGTGTCCTCAAAAGCCACGTTCGTTTCGACAAGCGTTGTGCTAAACGTCGCACTAGGCGCACGTGGAAGCCGCGCGGTTCCCACAGTGGTCGCACCTGTCACGTACCACTCGATCGTTGCACCGCACGCGTCGAACGGAAGATCCGCAGTAAAGGAGCCCGCGACTTCCGCGGTCGCCGTGATCGGCGTGAACGCTCCGCTCGAACCAACCCGCGCGTACAGCGTCACGGGATTCGCGCTGAGCGCTCCACGCATCGCGCGCGCTTCAACCGTGATCGTGCGTAGGCCGTCGTATTCGAGCGTCGCGGGCGCACCCGAAGGAAGTCGAAGCACCGCGCCATCCACCGTCGCATCCGCGAGATCAAGCGCCGCCGCAAAATTCTCGCGCGCATTCGGCAGGATTTCGCTCGCAGGCATCACGAATCCATAGGAACCCGTGTCACGCACTTCGATTGTGTAACTCGGTACGCCGTGCGCACCGTAGGCGTGATCCACCGAACTTCCACTCGCAATGTAGAGCGTCGTTGCGATCGGGCCTGCGCTGTAACTCGCGCCCGTTGTGCGCGCGATTGATGCACGCATTTCACTTCCAAGCGCGAGAAACGCCGCATTGTTCGATGGAAGCGTGGTGGTGTAACCCCACGGCGAGAGAATCAGTTGGCTGTACGCGTGGAAGTCGATGTGTCCCGCGAGCGATGTTTCGCGCACGAAGTAGTCGCGCAACGCCGCGCTTTCTGGCTCACTGAACGCGGAAGGGCCTCGATATGTTTCATCCGCGGGAATCGTGCTCGCGCCGCCGCCGCCCCACTGAAACGCCCAGTTTCGATTGAGATCGACACCGAACGAACCATCGCCGTTGTTGCGGCGATTCTTGCGCCACAAGCGATTCGTCGTCCACGAGTAGACATAACCATCGGGATTGCACACCGGAACAACGTCGACCCAAGCGCGATCGAGCAGCGCTGTCACGCGCGGATCAACGCCGTACTGCGCAACGAGTTCGGCTGCGATGTATGACACAGCCGTTGTCGCGCCCCACTCGCGCGCATGCTGCGTTGCGTTGAAGAGGACACCAGGACTGCCGACCGGCGCTTTCGTGATGCGAACACCGCGAATCGTGCGACCTTCGAGCGAAGTGCCAAGTGTGATCGGCGTCACGAGGTCAGGCCGAGCCGCGACAAGCGCGTCGAGTTTCGCTTCAATCTCTGCGAGCGTTCGGAAGTTCGTGAAGAAGTCGTCGCCCGCAACGCCCCCATCACCACCACCGTCAACGCCACCTCCTTCTCCATTTCGCGCACCGCCTTGCGTGTGACCGCGGAATTCACCACGCGGCCCGCGTGCGGCGTACTCCGCCCGGAGGAGCGGCCCAAGATCTTCCACCAGTACTTCGAAGGCGACGCCGCTCGACGCGAGCGCTAGGTGGCCCTTTGCATCCACGATGAAGTCAACGGGACCGATGTCAACGCGATGCGTCAGCAGATCCGACGCGATGGCGAGTACCGTGCGGAGTTCACGTGTTGTTCGAACTGTCGCGCGAACGACGGAGCGACCGTCGTGGAAGTACGGCGGTTCAGCGGGCACCGTGGATGCCGCGCGCTCCACAGGCGAACTTGTCTTCACGACCGCGATGGACGAATCCGCTGCCGCGCCAAAGAAGAAACTCGTTGGAAGGAGTGCGATCGCAAACGGAAGAAGCATCTCGCGAGTGTGCGCCCGATCTCACGCCATCGCAAGCCAAGAACCGCCGATTCGCGCACTTTCGCAAGGCAAACTTCGAAGTGCGCTCAGCGGTACACTCGCTTGAATGCTCGATCGCGCTCGCTCGTCCGCATTCGCTTTCTTCGCACTCGGTGCGCTCTCAGCGGCAGTCTCGCTTCCACTCGGCGGCTGCTCGCGCTACTTCAAGAGCGACCTAAATCTCACGGATCCAAGCGGCGCGATCGTGCCCTCGGAGCCCGCCGCACCGCGAAGTCTTGCGATGTTCGAGGGTTCAACGGGACGTTCGCTCGGTTGGGCTGACGTGATGGCCGCAGCATCGTGGGCCGATTGCACGTTCATTGGCGAGCGACATGACGACCCTGTCGCGCATGCGGTGCAACTTGCGGTGTTCGAAGACCTCGCTGCTGGGTATCCCGGTACCGCGCTCGCGCTCGAACACCTCGAACGCAATGAGCAACCCCTTGTCGATCGCTACCTTCGCGGAGAGATTGCCGTCGATACATTCATCGATGGAACTGAGAGCCGAAATTGGGCGGGGAAAGACACGTGGGTGCCGTTCTTCCAGCCCATGATTGATGCCGCGCGCGACACCGATTCGCCCGTGATTGCCGCGAATGCGCCGCGCGACGCGGTCCGCGAGGCGCGCGCGATCGGCCACGATGCGATGCGTGCGAAACCAGCCAATGAGCGCGCCGATTTCGAGCTTCCAATCACCAAGCGCAACGACCCGTTTGCTGGCGACTGGAACGAACGATGGAACGCGTACTTCGATCGCTTCGTCGACATCATGTCGTCGGACGACGACGCAGATCCCGCTGCGACGCGAGAGAGGCTCGCGAGCATTTTCCTTTCTCAATCGGTGTGGGACGGAACGATGGGCGCAAGCGCGGCACTTGCACGTGAGCAGGGCGCACCGAAGGTCGTCCTTTGCGCGGGGTGTTTCCACATCGAGCGTGACGGCGGCACCGTGCTGCAGTACGAAGCGCGACGACCGATCGACCGTGTGCTCACGATCACCGTGATCGACGCCTCGAGCCGCACACTGCGCGAAGAAGATCGCGGTGCTGCCGACATTGTGATCTACGGCTTCCCCGTCGCGCGTGCGAAGCGTGAACCGGAACCCGTCGTGGCTCCGCCCGCGTAGGTTCCGTCCGAACCCGCCCCCGCGGAGAACTCGATCGAGGCACCGGTGACCGCGCCCGCCTCCAATATCGGGGAAGCGACGATTTGAGCAAAAATCCCGTGTGTTTCGCGACCTCAGAGCGATCTGAGCACGACCCCCGAAAAACCTGACGGCAACCTGATGGCGACCTGAGAGCCGCCCCACGGCGACCACACGGCAACCACGCGGCAACCACACGGCA
>JBEIJG010000356.1:0-3749 GCA_040380385.1 Phycisphaeraceae bacterium
GACGTGCGTCGCGATTTCTACAGCGATGAGCACGAGTGCGATCTCCTGCGCGCCAACGCGACGGACCGCCACGACGACGAAAAAGCCCACACCAGAAACGCGCAACGGACGCGTGACCGCAACACTCGGGCTCGAACTCGTGCGTTGGTTTGTGGCGATCGATCCGAAAGCGCGCCGCAGTGCGCTGCAAGAGTTGGAGGCAAGTGGCGAACTCGTGCGCATTCCTTCGCCGCTTGCGCGCGACGGCATGCTGCTCTTCCGTGTGAAGTCGGCGAGTTTGCCGAGTATCGCGGCAGCATTTGAAAAAGCACGCGAAGACGCGCCCGCGACCTCGCGCGCGGCGCGCCGGACTGTCTTGGGTCAAGCAGAGATTTTCACCGACCTCGCGACCGTCGAAGTGGCGCAAGGCCAAGTGTTTTTCTCCGATGGCCGCGCCGTTCGATCAGACGTTGGATCAGATGAGGGCCTCCTTCGACTCGCGATGCGTGGCTGGTGTTTTCCGACCGTCGATGCTGCCGCCGCGCGACTCGAGATTCGCGTAGGAATGACGCCAAACCGACTTGTGGGCGTTTCGATGGACCCGTCTGCGGCGCGCGAACGAATGATCGACCTCGCAGGCGCGCGTGTTGCCCTCGAACTCGCGTCCGACGAGGCGCTCATCATCCTCGAAGAGCCGTTCGTGCTGCCCGAACCCGAAGAAGGCGCCGATCCGCCCGCGCTGCCTCCGCCAACGCGCGCGGCGCTGCTCTTTGATGGTCGGCCGTTCCCCGACCGCGCACTGATACTCGTGATCGAGCCGAAATTCGCCGATATCCTGCCCAGTTCGCCGGGGAAGGATCTTCTCGCGACTCCGAATGAAAAGACCTCCGAGGCTCGCGAGAACGAGCCGCGTGACGCTTCGGAAGAGTCGTTCCGCGAAACTCCCACCGAAACGCCTACCGAAACGCCAGTCGATCCGTCACCCGAGCTTTCGCCCACCGCTCCACCTGAACAGTCTCCGCCGCAGAGGAGCCTCTCGACAGTCCATCCATGACCGCAACCGCCCCACAAGATCTTCGCGAGACCAGCGCACGTCGAACCCGTCGTCGGCGCGCGGCAAGCGTGCTGCCCACGCTGCTCACACTTGGAAATGCGATCTGCGGATTCGCCGCAATTCATTACGCCGCGAAGCCGATCGCCGATACCTCCTTTGGTTGGTCGACGCTCACGGTTGCGGGCGCGCTGATTTTCCTCGGCATGTTCTTCGATGCGATCGACGGATCCGTCGCGCGCCTCACGCGCTCGACCTCCGACATCGGCGCGCAACTCGATAGCCTCGCCGACGTGATTACCTTCGGTGTGGCGCCCGCGTTCATGACGCTGCGCCTCGTGAGCCACTACTACGGGCCAAATGAAGGCCTCGCGATTCTTGGCCCCGCTGACAACGCGTATGCGAAGTTTCTCTGGGCGATCGCGGCGTTCTACATGTGCTGCACCGCGTTGCGACTCGCGCGATTCAACGCCGAAGTGCGCAGCGCGAAGGAAGAGGATCACCTCTATTTCCGCGGGCTTCCGTCGCCTGGCGCGGGTGGCACCGTCGCGAGTTTGATCGTGCTGCACCAGCATTTGTTGCATAAGCATGAAGGCATCGAAGAAGGCTTGACGTTCGCGCGCGTCGCGGCGCTTGGCATTCCCGTCGTCACGGCGATCGCTGCGTTCGCGATGATTTCGAACATTCGTTATTCGCACTTTGCGAACAAAGTCCTGCGTTCGCGGCGCGGATTCCGCAGCCTTCTTCGCATTGTTGTCCCCGTTCTTCTTGCGATTTGGTGGCCAACCGAAGCGCTCGCTACAGGATTCGTGGTGTACGCGTTGAGCGGGCCCGTCCTGATGTTCTTCCAACGCGGGAAAACCGCGACCGCGTGAGTCTTGCGAGGCGCGACGTGCGAAGGTTCCTTCACTCGCAGCCCTTTCACCAGAAGGTCTCTTCATCATGACGACCGCTTCTTTCACGCAGGTCCCCGACGCATCCGGTCGCTTCGGCAAGTTTGGCGGCCGCTACGTGCCGGAGACGTTGCTCGCTGCGCTCGAAGAACTCGACACCGCCTATCGCGCGGCACGCGCAGACCCGAGTTTCCTCGGCGAAATCGATCGATTGCTGCGCGAGTTTGTCGGTCGACCAACGCAACTCACCGCAGCGCCGCGGCTTTCCGCGCACGCAGGTGGCGCGCAGATTTGGTTGAAGCGCGAAGACCTTGCACACACAGGCGCGCACAAGATCAACAACGCGCTCGGGCAAGCGCTGCTTGCGAAGCGCATGGGGAAGACGCGCATCATTGCTGAAACGGGCGCTGGCCAACACGGTGTCGCCACGGCAACCGCGTGCGCGCGCTTTGGGCTTGAGTGCTGCGTCTACATGGGCAGCGAAGATGTGCGACGACAGAAGTTGAATGTCTTCCGCATGCGGTTGATGGGCGCGAAAGTGATCGAGGTCGACTCAGGCTCGAAGACCTTGAAAGACGCGACCAACGAAGCGATGCGCGACTGGATGGGCTCGGTGGGTAAGACGCACTACATCATCGGCTCTGTCGTTGGACCGCATCCGTTCCCGATGATGGTGCGCGATTTTCAAAGCGTCATCGGCCGCGAATGCCGCGCGCAGTGTTTGGAAAAACTCGGTCGGTTGCCTGACGCGGTCGTTGCGTGCGTCGGCGGCGGTTCAAACGCCGCGGGCATCTTCTATCCGTTCGTCGAAGATGCATCAGTGCGCCTGATCGGCGTCGAAGCTGGCGGTCGCGGTTCTCGACCTGGCGACCACGCAGCACCACTCACGTGGGGCACACCAGGCGTTCTGCACGGCTCGATGAGTTACGTCTTGCAAGATTCGTACGGGCAGACCGCCGATGTCCACTCGTGCAGCGCAGGCCTCGACTACCCCGGCGTTGGGCCCGAGCACTCCTGGTGGAAAGATACGCAGCGCGTTGAGTACGTCGCTGCGACCGACGCGGAAGCGCTCGAAGCCTTCCAAATCTTCGCTCGCATGGAAGGCATCATTCCTGCGCTCGAGACATCGCACGCGATTCACGGCGCGATCGTGGCCGCGCGCGCGATGCCGCGCGATCAGACGCTTGTCATCAATGTGTCAGGCCGCGGCGACAAGGATGTGACCGAGGTGATGCGCTTGCTTGGGCAGGGTTGACCTCGCAGCCTTCGTCAACCACTTACTCTGGCATCACGCCGCCCGACTCAGACGAGAGCCATTCGACCCACGTCGGAGTCTTCGGCGAACCGCCATCGCGCCACGCTGGCTTCGCGGCGCCATCGCCCGCGAACTTCTCCGACTCCGAAGGCTGCGTCACGCTCGTCGCACCCGAAGCGTTCTTCCAGTATCCCGGGAACCACGTCGTGCGCGTGTCCTTGTTCCCCCACTTCGCGGCCTTGCTCTTTGGTTCCGGCATCACGTAGCGCCAACCCGCAGCGACGAGCTTCGTCGCAGTCGCGACATCGGTCGCGGGTGCCTGCTTGCCGCCGTCGACCGCACGCAGCGCGTCGGATTGCGCCTTCGTCGCCGGCTCGGTGCCCGACGAACCCGCGTTCGATCCGGACGCGCCTGCGGCACTCTCCTTCGGCGCTGCGCGCTTGAACGCGCTCGCGGGCTTGTCCTTCGGCACGAGTTCAATCGACACGGGCATGTGATCGCTCGCGTAACCCTTCGGTTTCTCCGCGGTGCGCCAATCGGCTTCCTTATGAAGTTGCATCGTGCCGAGGAC
>JBEIJG010000357.1:0-3747 GCA_040380385.1 Phycisphaeraceae bacterium
GCGCACGGTTGGTGGCGAGGTTCGCGAGTCCTACGACGTTGTCCCGGGGCTCTGCCTCGTGGAGATCGATGAGTCGGTCGAAGTCGCGATCGCGAAGCTCCTCGCGTCGAAGGCGGTCGCATACGCCGAGCCGAACTGGGTCATGCGCACGACTGCGATTCCGAACGATCCAAACTTCGGCAACCTCTGGGGAATGCGCAACATCGGTCAAACCGTGAACAGCGATCCTGGCGCGTCAGGCGCGGATTGCCGCGCGTACCAAGCGTGGGACACCTTCACGGGTGATGCCAATTTTGTCGTCGCGATCATCGACGATGGTACGAACAACACACACCCAGACCTTGCAGCAAACATGTGGTCGAACCCCGGTGAAATCGCGGGAAACGGCATCGACGATGACGCCAACGGATACATCGATGACACGTTCGGTTACGACTTCTACCAACGCGACAACAATCCTTCAAACACCGCGCACGGAACGCACACCGCAGGCACCGTGGGCGCTGTCGGAAACAACGGCATCGGTGTTGCGGGCGTCGCGTGGCGCTGCAAGTTGATGGCGCTTCGTTTCATTGGGCCAAACGGCGGACTCACCTCGGACGCTGTGCTCGCGGTGCAGTACATGAACCAGAAGCGCGTCAAGGTTTCGAACAACTCGTGGGGCGGCGGCGGATTCACGCAGTCGCTTTACGACGCGATCAATGCCACCAAAACCAATGGTCACGTCTTCGTTGCTTCGGCCGGAAATAGTGGTGCCAACAGCGATACGACCCCGTCGTATCCGGGCGCATACAACCTCGACAACATCATCAACGTCGCAGCCACCGACAACAACGACGGCCGCGCGTCGTTCTCGAACTACGGCGCGACAACCGTCGACATCGGCGCGCCCGGCGTCAACATCCTCTCGACCTACGGCACGAATGGCTACTCGTATCTCAACGGTACGTCGATGGCTGGACCGCACGTCGCGGGCGCGGCAGCGCTGATCTACGCGGCCAACCCCACATACACCTACACACAGGTGAAGAGCCGCATCCTCTCGACAGCTCGGCCCGTCTCGTCACTCTCGGGTCGATGTGTGACCGGCGGCGTGCTCGACGTCGCGGCGGCGCTCGGCGGCGGCGGAGGCGGAGGCAGCAATACGGCGCCGACCGTCGCAATCACCTCGCCAGGAAGCGGATCGTCGTTCGTCTCTGGCGCGACGATCACATTCACAGGTTCGGCGAGTGACACGCAGGATGGTTCACTGACCGCGTCGATGACGTGGACTTCCAACTTGCAAGGCGCGCTTGGAACGGGCGGTACGTTCACTCGCAACAACCTCGTCGTGGGTACGCACACGATTACCGCGAGCGCGACCGACAGCGGAAGCCTCACTTCATCGACGACCGTGACCGTCACTGTGACGAGCGCGTCGACGCCGCCGACCGCACCTTCGGGCATCACCGCAACAAATGCTGCAGGCACGATCACGGTGCGTTGGACGGATAATTCGTCGAACGAGACCTCGTTCGAGATCAAGCGGCAGCAGCGCGTCGGTGGTTCGTGGATCAATGAGACCGTCGTTGGTTCGGTGGGCGCGAACGTGACGCAGTTCACGAACGTCCCAGGCGTGGGTCGCTGGCGCTACTCGGTCCGCTCCGTCAACGCGAGCGGCGCGTCGGCGTGGTCGAGTTGGGCACAGGTCACGATCAACTGAGCCGCGACATCGCGTGGTCGAATTGAGTGCAGGTCACGGTGCATTGATCGCCGCACTCATCTCTGCCAAGTCAACAACGTTTGAGAAGTACGCAGGGAGGCTCCGACGGAGCCTCCCTGCTGCTTTTTCTGTTCGAAGCCAAAACCTGTCTGCGCGATCGAACTCTGAGAGCGCTCCGCTAAGGACGTTAGGAACCTCGGCATTGATTGGCGTGCAGGGCGGCAAGCCCGTCCCAAGAACCATCGAACGCGAATTCGTAGTTCTTCCAACGGCCGATCGATCCACGATGGATCGGTCGCCGAACTTGTTCGTGGCTCAGGGTGAAAACCGCGCGACGATTTGCTTCCGGCGCGAGCACTGCCTCATCCATCGCAACACCAAGGCGAGCAAGGACGCGCTCGATATGCCCGCGCGGATCCTCAACAAAGCGCTCATAGAGCATGCGCTCGTGCGGGATGTTGAGGACTTCGAGTGCGTGGGGAACGAGCGAGCGCTCCGCTTCATGCACCCGTCGGATCATGGAGAGACTCGCCGTCCATCCATAGGTGATCGGATGAAAGTAGGAGAGAAACGCGCTGATCGCGGCATCGCGTGGATCTCGCGCGACGGAGAGACAGATCGCGCCAGGGAGAATCGCCGCGAGGGCCGGCAGACAGCGCCATGCACCGAGCGTCTTGTCGAACGTGACTTGTGCCCCTGGACGCGCCACCGCGCGTGCGCCGTCGATGTAACGCTGCTGCATTGCCACTGCGACGTGACGCGCCAGCATGTTTGTGCGCCGCGGCCACGCTCCGAGCGCAACCAAGTCACCAAGGATCCGCTCGATCCCCTCGTACTCGCCAATCCCTGCAATCGCGGAATGTCGATCGAGCATCTGCTCGAGCAGTGTCGTGCCGGAACGCGGAAGTCCCACAACGATGGCTGTGCGTTCTTCGCCCGCATCAAGGCGATCGGCACGTGACGTGATCCAGTTTGTTCCTTTCGCAACCAACTCCGACTGCTCGCGCGTCTCGAGAAGCAACCCCTCGATATCAAAGCGCGGGGTGCTCTCTGCATGCAGTTGGGTCGCGAGTTCAAATGCCTCGCGGTATCGCCCAATCCGATCGAGGAGCCCGACCGCGTCGAAGCCGGCAACACGGCGTAAGACCGGTAGACGCGCAGAGGCTGACAGCGCTTTCAAGTCTGTCAGTGCGCCCTCTGCATCGCTCAAACTCCGAAGTCGCATCCGTGCGAGTGCGAGCCGCGGGTCGGAGTCTGCGGCGGTCGGCTTGGAGAGGAACATGGCCAGCTCGTCGCGGCGATGCGCGAACCAGTACACCTCTGCGAGGGTGATCGCCGCATCCGCAGCTTGCGCAGATTTGCCCTCTACCAAGCGCGTGAGCCGCGCGACGGCCTCGTCAATACGACCGAGCCGCTGCTCGACCATCGCTCGGAACAGATTCGCTTGTGGATCGGATGGCGCAAGTTCGAGCGCTGTGTCGAGATCACGATCCGCCTCAACGAGGTGGCCGAGTTTGAGATTCACACATCCCCGCCCAAGCCAACCGGCGAGAGAGCGACGACTTTGCGCCACGAGCGCATCTGCAACACGAAGTGCTCCCTCGAGATCGCCCGCCTTGAGAAGGCGATCAAGTTCGGCAGGCGTGGGTGGCGTAGGGCGAACCGGCTTCATCGGAAGCGCAAGATACGCGACGGGCGCCTCTGGCCGACTCGCGCCGACCGACGATAAGACGATCACTCGCGATGACTCGCGATGACTCGCAGCAACGTCAGCGGCGACGACGGCTGTTGCCGGCAAGCCCCGCCAAGCCAAGCAACGCGAGCGCTCCGGGCGCCGGAACAATCGCGAAGTTCGTGAGGTCGAAACTGCCGTCAATGTTCTGGCCTGCGAGTGCCGCAGGAACCGTGAACCCGAACTGCATGTTGCCGATGTTGGAGAAGATCGCCGCGTACGTTCCGCCACCGAGCTAGATGATGTCGCTGCTACCTTCACGAAGGTCGAAGGAAATCGTGGTCCATGTGTTCGGCAGGACTGCGACCGACGA
>JBEIJG010000358.1:0-3742 GCA_040380385.1 Phycisphaeraceae bacterium
CACTTCGATCGTCGACACACATGACAACGCTGTGGGTGCGAAGGGTGCGTGCGAGGTCGTGTACGTGAAGCGCCTCGAGGTGCCCGCGGGTGCGACGCTCGTCACGAGCGGCTGCCCGATCTATGTACGTGAGGCTGTGATCGCGGGAACCGTGTCGGATCCGTCCGACATCGTCATCGTGCCGGAAGCGCCCGCGTGCCCCGGCGACGTGGACGGCGACAGCGACGTCGACGCGGCCGATCTCTCGGGACTGCTGCTCGCCTGGGGCAGCGTTGGCGGCGGTGGCGCCGATGTGAACCGCGATGGCCAGGTCACTGCCGCCGACCTCTCGCTCCTCCTCGTGAACTGGGGAGCGTGTGACTGAGTGCCTGTGCGACTGAGTTCCTGTGAAACTGGGACAAACCGTCGGCCGCTCAGCCGATGATCGTCCGACGCATTTTCACATAGTCCCACACGACGAAGCGGTCGAGTTCCTCGCCTCCCGCGAAGAGCACGCGTCCACCCGTGCGTTCGGCCATCCGGTGTGCGAACTGCACATCCTCTTCTGTTTGCGACCAGCTCGGCAGCAGGAAGATGTTGATCACGATGCCCTCGCGGCGGCAGCGCTCGGCCTCGCGCATGGTCTCGGCCTCAGTGCGCGGGTCGGGCGGGTAGAGCATGAAGAGATCGCTCCCCTCAAAGTGCGCGGTGGGCAAGCCGTCGGTGAGGAGAAAGATCTGTCGATTCGGCGTGTCCTGCGCCGAGAGCACCTGACGCGCCAGTGCCAGCGCGCGTTGGATGTTCGTGAAATGCAACGGTAGATCGAGTTCACCGATCTCGGGGTCGGACATGTCGGCCCGCAGGCGCACGACCGGATCGTTGATTGAGACGGGCTTCGGCAGCATCTCGACGATCTCGCCGGCAGGGCGCAACTTCGCGATCGTGTACATCTCGATGGCCTGCAGAAAATCGCCGGGATATTCGCTCCGAATGAGCGCATCGAGCGCGAGCGCCATCTTTTTGCAGGCGATGTACTGGCCGCCGTAGCGCATCGATCCCGACATGTCGAGGATGAGAGCTGTCGCGCACTTCGGAGTGCGGCGCGTGCGGTGGACGACGAGGTCCTCGCCCGCGGGGCGCGCTTGACCCGTGCGCGCGACCGCGTTGAGGATCGACTGCGGCATGTCGAGATTCGCGGGCGAATCGCCGAATTCGTACGCGCGTGTGGAAGGCAGTTCGATCGCGCCGTCGCGTGACAATACACCGTCATGGCGACCGCGGCGCGCGTCCGCGAGTTCCGCAAAGATCGTTGAGAGCAGACGCTTCTGATAGGTGCGCAACGCACGTGGCGAAGATCGATAGCCCTCCGGGCTACGCTCGAGCCCCGCCTCTTCCGCCATCTTTCGAAGGAGTTCGTTCACCTGCCGCTGCACGCGATCTAAGTCAGCGAGTTGCTCCTCGCTCGCAAACTCGCGCAGCGCGGACATGTCGATGATCGCGGGCTTCGCGTTCTTGAGCGCTTCTTCGATCTGCTTGAGCAGCCGCTCGATTCGGTCGAGTTCGCCTTTGACTTCGATCGCCTGCGCGACCGTCATCTCCTCGCGGCCCGTGAATGCGTACTTCGACGCGAGCTGCTCGACCGTGAAGCGCTCGCGAAGCCGCGCGATCGCGCGCATGAGCGATTGCGAGAGCGGCGATGCATCAGGCACGCGACGATGGATCTTCTCGAGTTCCGCAAGTTGCCCCGCCGCAAGCGCGGGCGCGAGGCGCGGTGCAAGAGCGGGTGGAATCTCGACCTTCGCGGCAGCTTCCGCAGCGCTTTCGTGCGCGAGTTCTTCGGCGCGGCGTGTTTCGTACTTCTCAAGGATGCGACGACGGCGCTCTTCAAGCATCGCGCGCAGCGCATCGAGGCTCGGCCCGAGACCGCGAACTTGCGATGGGTCGAGACGAACGGCGTCGGCGAGTTCGCGCTCGGTAAAGCGACGGCGCGTGCCGTACATCAGCATGTGGTCGAGCATCGCGTCGGCGGCATCGCCCGAAGGCGGGCGCGTCGGCGGCGGGAACTCCTGCGGGTCGTAGCCGAGATAGGTGTGGACGACCCCGCCGAAGGGCGCGGGTTGCGAGGCCTCAATCGGTGCAGGATCACGCGGAGCTGGCACGTCTTCGGTGCTCACAGCCCGCGAACCTCATAGGAAACGCGGCCGTGTTTTTCCGAGCGCGAGATGCGCTCGGTCGCCCAAAGTCCCGCGAGCACGAACTCCACGCAACTCGCACGAACGGCGAGATCAGCCGACGCGTTCACTTCGAACGCCTTCTCCCACGCGGCGGGTACTTCGCGCAACGCCGCGGCGTATGCCGACGATGGCAGCATGTCGCCGACCTCGATGCGCACGCCCTTCGCGAAGATATCTGCGATGTCGCCGAGCCCGTGGGCGTCGACGTACTCGTTGAACACCGCTGCGATCGCTTCGGCGACGATCGCATCGATCGCCTGGCGCTCGGTCATTTGGTGCGAACCCATGAGGTCGAGTTCCAGTTTGCCCGTCGCGCTCGCGTGGAGGTGTGCGAGGTCGCTGATGCGCGGCACGGCCGGCCGCTCGCCGTGCGCGATACCGCGACGACGTGCATTCGCGACCATCGTGCGCCAATTCGAAGCGGCGAATCGCGCAGAGACGCCGCTCGCGTGATCGACGAAGCGTGATTTGCGCGCGACGCGCGAGATCTCTTCGCAGACTTCGTCCATGAACGGCGGGACGAGTACGGGGTACGCGCCGCCAAGATCGACGCCCGCTTCTTGCCGCGTGATCGCCATGCCAAGTTCGCGCTCGCGCGGATAGTGCGTCGCGATCGTGCTGCCGATGCGGTCCTTCAACTGCGGGATCACCTTGCCCGAACGGTTGTAGGTCGTGGGATTCGCGCTAAAGAGAACGAGGACGTCGAGCTCGAAGCGGATCGGATAGCCGCGGATCTGAACGTCGCGTTCCTCGAGAATGTTGAAGAGGCCGACCTGCACGAGTTCGTCGAGATCGGGCAGTTCGTTCATCGCGAAGATGCCGCGATGCTGGCGCGGGATGAGACCGAAGTGGAGCGCTTCCTCGGCCGACATCGATGTGCCGGACATGAGGCGTGCCGGATCGATTTCACCAATCACGTCGGCGAACTTCGTGCCGGGCGCGAGACGTTCTGCGTAGCGCTCGGATCGGTGCCACCACGCGATGGGGACTTGCTCCGGCGGCGTCGAGGCGACGAGTTCGCGGCCCGCGCGCGTGATCGGGCGCTCGGGATCTTCGTGGACCGGCGCGCCCGCAATGTCGAGGTACGGAATCCACTCATCGAGGAAGCGCGGAAGGAGGCGCATGAGGCGGCTCTTGCCTTGGCCCTTTTCGCCGAGGAAGAGCATGTCGTGCCCCGCAAGGATCGCGTTGATGACCTCGGGAAGCACGGTGTCGTCGTAGCCGACGATGCCGGGAAAGAGATCGCGCGGCGAGCAGCCGGCCGTGGCGAGGGCGCGCACGAGGTTGTCGCGGAGTTCGTCCTTGACACTTCGCGACCGCCAGCCCGAGGCTCGGAGTGCGGCGAGGGTGGTGATTGCAGGGCGCGAAGCGTTGTCGGAAAGCATGGCGAGCATCTTCGCAAGCCCCCGAACTTGGGAGTCAAGCCAACTTCCGATTTCCGGTGCACGGCACGTGCCACTCAGTGCCTGGCACTGCATGGCACGTGCCTGGCACCCATCCGACGTAGCTTCTTCGCCTATAGAAGCCTC
>JBEIJG010000359.1:0-3730 GCA_040380385.1 Phycisphaeraceae bacterium
CCTTCGGACTCGCGTGCGTGTCCAGAACAGCTGGACGCATGAAATGTACCGATTTCACTGCGCGCCTGCGGGGCGCTTGGCGAGGAATGCCGCGAGTTCATCCGCAAACGCCGTCGCCGCGCTCTCCCCCACGGCGCGCGCTTCGCGCTCCATCGCCTCGATCTTCGCGCGCGCAGACTCATCACCCGCATTGAGTTGCACAGCGAGATCAAAGAAGCGCGTTCCGGGATCGTTCGGTGCGAACGCGCGAAGTGTCTCGACGGTCGCCGCAGCCTCTGCGAGTTCACGGGCATCAAGTTTGATGGGAATCGCAAGTCGGAGATATGCGATCGCGGCGCGCAACAGCGTCTGGTCGCTTGAGAACATGGGTCGCAACTGCAACGCGCGCCGAAGTTCGCGCCTCCCCTGTTCTGGATCACCGACCGCAGCGAGGAGTGAGCCGAGATTCGCAATCATGTCCGCATTGCGTGGCTCAAGCGCGACGATCGCGCGGCATTGAAGAAGCGCATCGGAGTTGTCGCCGCGCGCAAGCGCAAGTCGCATCAGATCTCTCCGCGCTTGCGCTTCATCGCGTGTACCTGCCGCGACGGTCGCACACGTTTCAAGTTCGCTGCGCGCATCATCGACGCGTCCGAGCATTTCAAGGATGCGAGCACGTGACCAACGGATTTCTCCATACTTTGGTTGCAGCGCAATCGCGCGATCGATTTCGACGAGCGCTTGTTCGAGATCTCCAAGCAAGCGAAGCGCTTCACTGCGATTTGCGGCGTTCGACGCTTCATCAGGCTTCAGCTCCCCAGCGCGACGCGCGCTCTCGAGCGCATTGGTTGCATGAACACGCGCCGCGTCCGAGTCACTCCGTGCGATCGCTTCGCCTGCGCGACGAAGTTCGATGGACGCAAGATTGTTGTGCGCGATCCAAGCTTCCGGATTGCGCCGCGCCGTATCGAGCCAGAGCGTGGACTCATTCTCGTACTTCGCGGTCGCGCGCCACGAGAGCGGAATCAGTACCGCAACGAGCGTGGTTAGCGCGATGACACGTGGTTGATTCTTGAAGCTGCGAAGACCGCCAGCGAGAACCGTCACCACAAGCAAGGCAAGGACGGGCATCGCGGCGTAGGCGAAGTGGTCCGCGACGAACGAATAGCGGAACGGCCACACATCAAAGAAGCCGAGTGCTGGGAAAAGAGCGGCGCCGTACCAAAGCGTGATGAGGAGCGGCGCGCGTCGCGTTTTCCATTGCAGACTTCCCCACACAAGAACGGCGACGCCACCAAGGAATGGAAGCCAATCGATGAAGCTGCGCGTATCGATCGTGAACCTCGGATAGATAAAGATCTGTTCCGTCGGTAGCGCGAATCGCGCGATGTAGAACGCCGCGGTGCGACCAGCGAGTTGGAGTCGCTCAAGAAGTGTGAATCCGAATTCACTTCCCGTCGCGCCCACAATGGTGCGTTCGACATGTGCAGTGAAGAGTCCACTCGCGATTCCGATGGCGAAGTACGGAAGAACGCTCAACACGAGACGCGTATTGATTGGCCTTTGCAACCAAAGCAACGCGAGCATGATGCATGGAGGAACGAAGATCGCAGTCGTTTTCGAAAGAAGCGCACAGGCGAAAAGCAGAAACGATGCGAGCCACGTGCCAAGCACACGTCCTTTCGGTGCATCGAGGAAGCGCAGATACATCGCGAAACTCGCGAGCGCGAACAGCATGGATTGCACGTTCTTTCGCTCCGTCACCCACGCAACGCTTTCGACGGCCATTGGATGTGCCGCGAAGATCGCGGCGATCCAGAACGCGTTTCGAATGTTGAGTCGCGTGAGTACGACGAAGAGCAGTGCCGCATTGCCCGCATGCATCAACAGATTGACAGCGTGGTATGCGAGCGGATCCACGCCGACGAGCGCGTGCTCAATCCAAAAGCCCGCGAATACCAACGGGTAGTACTGGGGCGTATTTCCTGGAACAAATACGTCAACAGAACCAGATGAAGAGAACAAAATAGGATTTGCGGTGACGTACGAGTCGTCATCCCAAATCCAGCCCGCCCAAAGGCAGGCTGCATGTGCAATCAGCGCGATGAGCGCGAGAATGGCCGCGGTTCGAAACGTCTGGGGGTGGGAGATGGGGCTTGCACTGCTCACACCGGAACCCTACCAACACTACAACGTCCGAGAACAATGTTCCACGTGGAACATGCGGGTTTGCAGCCTCCATGAACGATTTGACAGAGTTGTGACTCCTCGCGATAACACCGAGTGTTCCACGTGGAACATCTGCACCTGAGGATTGCCATGAACCAGATTGACCAGAGCGGAAAGAGTCCTGTTCGCAAGCTTGGCCGTGGGCTGAGTGCCCTGCTTGGGGCCCCAGTTCAGATCCAGGTTCCAGGTGCTCCTGTCTCCCCTGTCGCTCCAGCAACACGGGTGACGCCCCCTGTTGCCGTAAATCCTGGGGCCAGAAATGCGGTGTCTACCAGTGGCTCCATGGCAGAAACAGCAACTGTGATGCCCGCTGAGCCCGTCTCCGCCACGACGGGTTCGTCGCTTCTGCGTGAGCTCCACGTGGAACAGATCTTTC
This sequence comes from Phycisphaeraceae bacterium, assembly GCA_040380385.1. Classification (GTDB taxonomy): domain Bacteria; phylum Planctomycetota; class Phycisphaerae; order Phycisphaerales; family SM1A02; genus QWPT01. Next base: position 2,585 of record JBEIJG010000359.1, read on the forward strand.
CAAATCGTCGGCAGCCCCGCACCGACTTCTCTCAGGAAGCCCTCCGATCCCTTGCAAACTCGATCCAACAGGCGGGCTTGATGCAGCCGATCGTGGTCCGATCCACGGATCGCGGCTTTGAATTGATCGCAGGAGAGCGTCGCTGGCGTGCTGCGAAGCTTCTTGGCATGGAGAAGATCCCTGCGGTGGTGAAGGATATTGATGATCAAACCGCTGCGGAACTGGCACTCATCGAGAACATCCAGCGCGAAGATCTCAATCCAATGGAGCGTGCGGTCGCCCTCAAGCGGCTTTCGAGCGACTTCAGTCTGACGCATCAGGAGATCGCGGATCGGGTTGGACTTGATCGTGCTTCGGTCACGAACCTACTCCGCCTCGCGGATCTGGATCGCGCGACGGCAGATCTTGTTCGTGCAGGCAAACTCAGCCAAGGTCACGCGAAGGCTTTGCTCGCAGTCACGGACATCGCGCGACGTGCCGAACTCGCAGCACAAGTCCTCTCCAACGATTGGTCGGTGCGCGAGCTTGAACGACAAGTGCAAGCGAGCCAGAAGCCGCCGACTGTCTCAGGCGGAGGGCCGTCGGTGGCGGGGAAGGAGCCCACAGCTCGCGACGCCAATGTTGCTGACCTTGAGAAGCAGCTCGCTGAGTACCTTGGCACGCGTGTGAAGCTCCAACTTGGGCGAAAAAAGGGGTCAGGACGACTCGTACTCGACTTTTACACGCTTGATCAGTTCGATGGGTTGATGCAAAAGATCGGTTTTGGCGGCCGATAATAATACGTCAATGCGACTCACCGTCGATTTCGTGGTTTTTCTCAGTCCTGCTTGAGTAGGTCCACCTCACGGTCGATGTCCGAGCACCCCAAGGACGGGGTGTGGGCGCGGCATGCCGCTGCGCCACTTCAAGCAAGGACGTCGCGATGGCCGCCCCGATCAACATCACAACGGCTCGTATGAATCGTCAGGTCGAAGATGCGCAGCGCATGTATCAGCGCGTGCTTGTCTGTTGGGCGAGCGATGTCTTTGAACTCCGCCGAAGCGATCGGCTGATTCCCCGATGGCGTCAACCTGAGAAGCGGGGGAACGAGCAAGGTCGCGATGGCTTTGAGCCGATGAACGAGGCGGCGTGAGGCAGAAATCGCGC
>JBEIJG010000360.1:0-3695 GCA_040380385.1 Phycisphaeraceae bacterium
GCTCGACACGCGCGACGACGGGCGCTCGACGGCCGCGGCGCTCGAGGCGCGCGGCGATCTCGACGCGGTGACGATCGCAGACGGCAGCCTCGCGCGCGTGATCGTGTGCGCGCAGCGCACGCTGACCGACGAGGAGATCGCTGCGCTCCCGATGGTGACGCGCGCGCGGCGCCTGTCACCGGTGCTACCCGTGCGTTCGCGGCGCGGGCTGACGGTGCCGTTCCTCCATGCGGGCGAGATGGCGCGGCATGCGGATCCCGCGACGCGCAGGCTGTCCGACTTCGCGCTCGACTACGAGTGCGCGCGCGGCGGCATCGCGGCCGACGAGGTGTTCGCGCAGATGCGCAGGATCCTCGAGGTCGTGCGCGGCGGCGTGCGCATCGGGCTCGCGGGGACGGAGTACGCCGATCGCATCCTGCCGCGGCAGAGCCACCGATTCGCGGAAATGCTCGAGCAGAACCAGCTCCTCGACGGCGGCATCCTCAACCGCGCGATCCTCTACGTGACCGCGCTGATGGAGGTGAAGAGCTCGATGGGCGTGTTTGTCGCAGCGCCGACGGCGGGCTCGTGCGGGACCTTCGCGGGGACATGCCTCGCCGCCGCGGAGTCGATCGAGAGCGACGAGGAGACGACGCTGCGCGCGATGCTCGCGGGCGGGCTGATCGGCGTGTTCGTCGCGACGCGCTCGAGCTTTGCCGCGGAAGTCGGCGGCTGCCAGGCCGAGACGGGCGCTGGCGCTGCGATGGCCGCGGCTGCGCTGGTCGAGCTCGCGGGCGGCAACGCCGCGCAGGCGCTGTCGGCCTCGAGCCACGCGCTGCAGAACGTGCTCGGGCTCGTGTGCGATCCCGTCGCGAACCGCGTCGAGGCCCCCTGCCTCGGCCGCAACATCGCGGGTGCCGCGAACGCACTTGCCTGCGCAAACATCGCACTTGCGGGCTACGACCACCTCATTCCACTTGATGAGGTGCTCGACGCGCATCGCGAGATCAGCGAGAGCATGGCGCGCGAACTGCGCTGCACCGCGCTTGGCGGACTCTCGATCACGCCAACGTCGAAGGCGATTGAATTGCAGTTGCTCGGCGCGAGTGCGCGTGGTGGGAAGAACGCAGATGGGTGCTGCGCGAACGGATGTGGCTCGTGCCGTTGACGCGCGCGTCAAGTGTGAGACAGCAATCACGTTCGGACGGAGGCTTCGCATGAAGTTCGCACCACACCGCTGCCTCCCTCTTACCCTCGCTCTTCCACGCATGCTTTCACTCGCGCTTCCACTCGCGTTGCTTTCGAGCTGCGCTTCGGTTCCCGGCGCGGCCACGACGCGCGCGCAGCCGCAGCGACTGCCCTTCACCTACGAAGTTGGGCAGAACGGGATGTACAACGGCGGCGTGCGGGCGATCCTGCAGGACCAGAGCGGAAACTACTGGTTCGGCAGTCACTTTGAGGGCGTTTGCCGCTTCGATGGCGAGCGGTTCCAGTGCTTCACCACCGCGGATGGACTGAGCGACAACCAGGTGCGCGCGATCCAGGAGGATGCGCGTGGAACGATCTGGTTCGACAACGGCGTCGGCATCAGCAGTTACTCGCAAGGGAGAGTCGCCGCGAGCACGGCCCGCCGCTACGACGCGACGGACGCGTGGAAGCTCGACCCGAGTGACCTCTGGTTCAAGAGCGACGAAAGTGTTGGGTTCAACAAGTTCGAGCTCGAGCCGGGCGTCTACCGCTTCGACGGCGAGGCCTTCACCTACCTGACGTTTCCGCTGCCGACGAAGCGCGCGGCAGACGATGGCTATTCCCTCACTGGAATGAGTCGCGGGAGAGGCGGACGCGTGTGGCTCGCGACCTACGAGGCGGTTTTCGGCTTCGATGGGCAAGCAATCACGATGATCGACGGCGCTTCTATGGGGCTGCAAAAGCACGGCAAAGTTCCGCATGTGCGCTGTGTCTTTGAGGACAGCACGGGTCGACTGTGGATTGGGAACAACGGCGTCGGCGTCGTCATGATGGATGGCGCGCGGACGGCGCTGCTCGCAGAGCTGTGCCCCGACGCGGCGGATGCCGACCAATCGCTGTTGCGCGTCTTCTCGATTGGCGAAGATCGCGACGGATGCATCTGGATCGGCACCGTCGGTGGAGGCGCTTGGCGCTACGACGGGCACACGCTGCGCCAATTCGGCGAGCGCGACGGCCTGACGACGAGTGACGTGATGGCGATCTATCAAGACCGCGTGGGCGATCTTTGGCTCGGCGGCGAAGGCGTGTTCCGGTTCAACGGAGAAACGTTTGACCGGATGTACTGACGGGGCTTCGCTCGCAGACAATCCTCAAGCTCAACTCACTCGAACGGTCGCGGCGTTCTTTGCGCGTTCGCCGCGCATGCGATCAGCGATTTTCCAACCGAGCCAACCCATCGGGATGTACGCCACGACGAGGTCGAGCGCGACGAACCAAAGCGGCGTCTCGGGCAGCAACACAACCATCGAGACTCCGCCGGTGAGGAAGAGGACACCGATCGCAAGCCCCGCGAACTTCCCGCGGTATCCACCAAGGAGCGTGGCGAGCAACGCCGCAACCAGCGTGCCGCCCGCGTGCGCGACGAACGGGCCGATGAATTGCTCGGGGCCATACGACGCGATGTTTGCGCGAATTGATTCGATGCTGTTGCCGTCCACGCCGTCGGGCAGCGGAATCAGTCGATGAACCACGGAGAGCAACCCCGAGTTGACGACGGCCCCGATGAAGAGACCGGCAACAAACCCGACAACCCGACGAAGGATCTGCATCATGGGGACAACCTCCATGTGCAGCGTACCGACGGAGCGGAACGGCCGTCGACGCAGAGATCCCAGACGTGGTTTTCAGACGTGGGTTTCCGGCTTGACTCTCACGCGCGCATCAACCGTGTGCGCCCTTCTGCTTCGCAGGCATGAGCACGCTGAGCACTGTGGCGAGTGCAAGCGTCGCAAGCACGATCACCAGCGAAAGCGTCGTATCGATCTTGATCGACTTCTGCGGTGCCATACCAATCACATCGAGGTACGGCGGCACGCTGAGGAGCAGCAATTTCACTCCGACGAATGCGAGAATCAGAATGAGCGCCGGCTTCAAGAAGCGGAACTTCGAGATCAACGCGGCGAGGCAGAAGTAGAGCGCACGCAAGCCGAGGATCGCAAAGATGTTGCTCGTGAAGACGATGAATGGGTCGGGTGTGATCGCGAAGATCGCGGGGATCGAATCGACGGCGAAGACGAGGTCGGTGACTTCAACCAAGATCAGCGCGAGAAAGAGCGGCGTGATCGCCCACTTCGCCGACAACGATCCAGCGGGCGCGGGATCCATCATGTCCTTGCCCGTCGCGGCATCCTTGCTGTAGGTGGGCTTGATGGTGCGCTTGGTGAAGAAGCGCTGACCATCGTAGAAGTCGACGGTCGGGAGCAGTTTCTTACAGACCCGCACCGCGATGTTCTGCGATGGATCGTCGTTCCCCTTGATGAGTGCCATCTTGAGCGCGGTCAGCACAAGGAAGCCGCCGAAGATGATCAGGATCCACTGGTACGTCAGAATCAGGCCAGCGCCGATCCCGATCATGCCGCCGCGCATGATGAGTGCGCCGATGATGCCCCAGAAGAGCACGCGATGCTGATACTTCGCAGGCACCGCGAAGAACGAGAAGATCAACGCGATGATGAAGATGTTGTCCA
>JBEIJG010000361.1:0-3691 GCA_040380385.1 Phycisphaeraceae bacterium
AGTGAGCCCGGCGAACATCGCACCTCTCAACAGACGACATACAACGCGCCGCCCTTTCGGGTGGCGCGTTGTGTTGTGCATTGATCGACGGGAGTTGGTCTTCGCTCAGTTCACTGGACACGCGCCCCACGCAGCAAGAAGCGCGGAAAGATCTGACGCGCCAACCGAGCCGTCACCGTCGATATCGATGTTTGGATCTGCACTGCCCCATCCAGCGAGCAGTGTGGAGAGGTCCGACGCACCCGTGACGGCGTCGCCATCGAGGTCTGTTGGGCATGCGTCAAAGGCCGACTCGCACGAATCGATGATGCCGTTACCGTTGGTGTCGGCCACGGTGCCGGCCGCGATCTGGCAACTGTCGAGTTCTCCGTTGAGGTCGCAGTCGGCGCTCGTCGCGGCAAGGTACGAAACCGAGATCGCGATCCAAGTTCCGGTTGGGCAGAGTGAGGCGCTCACGGCGCTGGAAGGAACGAGATCAATCCGCCACTTGCCGTCGGCGCCGATTCCTTCGTTGAACTGTTCCGCACTCATGGTGAGCGTGATCGGCCCAACATAGGTGCAGTCGCTTGTTCCGCCGAGGACATTGCGCTCAAAGAGCGTGCCGCAGGAGAGCGTCACATACTCAAGGTCGCCGCTGAAGTCGCCTGTCGCGGTGATTTCAAGTTGCACATTGCTGACGGCAGGTGCTGCGCTAGAAATCACATAGGTCTTTGGTGAGGTGAATCCGATCGGCGACAGCGCGCCACTGCCGGTGGCGACCTGCAGTTGCTTCTCGCACTCGTCGGCAAGTCCGTTCGAGTTGCAGTCTTCCGCGAAGCCCGACGCGAAGTCCCAGCAGTCTGGTCGACTGTTGCCATTGCAATCGGTTGCCCACAGTTCCTGTCCGTCGAAGATGCCGTTCGAGTTGCAGTCGCCGCGCGAGATGGCAAATGAACTGGAGTTGCCCGCTGCGATCGCCGCGTATGGACCAGCGGCTGCGGGGAAGATCAGTTGCCCCGAACTGGCGTTTCCCCAGCCGACCACGCTTCCATCCGACTTCAGCGCCAACATGTGCCTACTGCCCGCTGCGATCGCGGTGACGCCCGTCAGTGTGGGAGGCACATTGCACTGTCCGTTTGCGTTCGCGCCCCAACAGACGACGGTGCCATCTGTGCGGAGCGCGGCGGCAAAGTTGCCACCGGCTGCAACCTTGAGCGCCCCGGTCACCGGGGACGCGGGCGGCGTTGGCGCGGTACCCCACGAAGCGATTTGCCCGTCGGAGCGCACCGCGAGCGAGTAGGACTCGCTTGCATCGATATCGACGCACGCGGGGAGACCAGCGGGCACCGTGCATTGACCAACGAGATTTTCGCCCCAGCAGACAACCGTGCCGGAACTCTGCAACGCGATACTGTGATACGCCCCGGCCCCGATGTCGGTCACATTGGCGAGCCCCGCAGGTGGCATGTAGGCCGTTGTGGTCGTGCCCCAATAGGCAACAGTTCCCGTTGCGCGCAGTGCGATGCTGAACTCGCGCGCGGCCGCGACCTTGGTGGCATCAACGAGGCTTGCGGGGGCGATGCACTGTCCATAGTTGTTGCTGCCCCAGCAGTACACAGTCCCGTTCGTGCGGATCGCGATGCCGTGGAACGCCGCCGCCTCAGTCTCGATCGCCTTGATGTAGCCAAGCGAAGGCTGCGGGTTTGTCACGCCGTAGAGGTAGTACCCCGTCGAGTAGTGCGTACCGATGCCGTCAGACGCGCGGAATCCAAGTTGGAACTGCACGAGCCCGGTCGCTCCGGCGTAGCCGCCGACGCGGATGTAGACCAAACCTGCAGCGACCGGAAGATCCGTGATTGCAGATTGGTAGTTCGTGGCCGTTGGGCAGTGATCGTCGTCGCACCCGATACGAGTCAGCGCGCCGCAGGTGCCTTGGTAGATCACGACCGATGTGTCGAAGTTTGATCCGCAGAACGACAGCGACAACGCGCCCGCCGTCGGAGCCTCGTAGGCGTACCACACATCCTTCGAGTTGTTCCACGCGAGATAGGTGCATTCGAGGTCCGCGGGCGGGTTGGCCGACGGCGTCATCGTCGCGGTGTCGGTGGAGCCATTGAAACCCACGACCGCTGCGAACGGACTCGTGCACTCGTCGCCCGTCGCGCGGGCGTGGCAGATCGGTGCGATGACGCCCGTGAAGGCCAATACGAGGAGCGCGCACAACGAAGTGGAATTGGTCGAACGGGGTCGATGCATGGGATGCTCACATGACGGCAACGGGGTTTGGAAACATTCGCGCGCGGTTCATGCGCTGTAGAAGCGGAAACCGGATTTCGTAGTGATGCACCGTGCGCAGAGGGCAAAAGAATCCAAAAAACACGCAGGGCGCCAATCCGCTGGCGCCCTGCGTGCAAACGTGGAATTCGTTGTTTGAGCGCTCGCGACTGGCGGGCTGCTGAAGCTTCGCTTCAGGTGCCCGCTCTCGCTCGCTTTCGTCGGCCTCACCGCGAGTGAATCGCGGTGGGCCGAGATGAGCGACAAACTTGAGCGCTCGCGACTGGCTCGCGCGAATCGCGCAAAACCGCGCATCGGCAGCGGCGACCGCGCGTTACCATCGACCCTCCGTCCCTGAGTACCCCAATGCGAGAAGTTCCGCACACGCCACAGCCGAGTTTCGCTGCCGCAGCGAGCCGCGTCGAGTCGTCGCATCGCGCCGCGCCTCTTTCGCACGCCGATGTTGAGCAGCACCTCGTGCGTGCCGTCGGCGCATTGAAGTCGCTCCAAAAGCGCGATGGTCACTGGTGCGCGGAACTCGAGGGCGACTCGATCTTGCAGAGCGAGTATCTCCTGATGAAGTGGATCCTCGGTCAGGAGGCGCAGCCTCTTGTCGATGGTCGCGGTCCGGAGACCTTGCAGCGCATCCTTGGATATCTCCGTTCGCAGCAGCGCGAGGATGGTGGTTGGGGGCCGTACCCAAACTCGAAGTCGGACATCTCGGCGTGCGTCAAGGCATACTTCACGCTCAAACTCTTTGGCGACTCACCCGACGCGCCGCACATGAAGAAAGCGCGCGCGCTCATTCGTCATCTCGGTGGCGCTGAGAAGTGCAACTCGTTTACGAATTTCTACCTCGCTGCACTTGGGCAGGTTTCGTGGAACGCAGTTCCCGCGATTCCGCCGGAAATCATCTTCTTTCCACGTGCGTTCTACTTTCACTTGGAGAAGGTAAGCGCGTGGAGTCGAGTGATGATTCTTCCGCTTTCCATCGTTGCGACGAAGCGATCGACGCGTGAAGTACCAGCGGCGCTTGGCATCGGCGAACTCTTCCTCGATCAAGATGCGCGCCACGTGCTGAAGCCGACGAACGACGCGCCCGCGCGTTGGAAGAAGTTCTTCCTGAAGGTCGATCGTCTCCTCAAGAAGTTGCACGATGTTGGCGGAACTCCGTGGCGCCAGGCCGCGATCGATCGGGCGTTTGACTGGATTGCATCGCGCGCTGGACAAGATGGCTCCGCGCGCACGGATGGCGTTGGTGCGATTTTCCCGTCGATGGTGTATTGGCAAATCGTGCTGTACGCGCTTGGCTATGAACGCTCGCATCCGCTCGTTGAGCGTGCGGAGCGCGAGCTCGATGCATTCTTTGTGCCACTCGGCGCAGGTGACGACGCGCCGATTCGTATTCAGCCGTGTTTTTCGCCGGTTTGGGATACAG
>JBEIJG010000362.1:0-3685 GCA_040380385.1 Phycisphaeraceae bacterium
AATGGGCAACCGCCGGTCGCACCGGTCGCCGCGCGTTCGAAGGGTTACGTCAGCATTCGCCATCCGGATGGCCGTCGTGAGCGCGTCGAAGCGAGCATGCCACGCGCGCTTGAAACGAACGAAATGGCGCGCGTGATCGAGGACTTCGCGCATGCAGCGCGCTGCGCGAAAGCCGCGGGTTTTGACGGCGTCGAAGTGCACGCCGCGAACTCGTATCTCATCAATCAGTTTCTCTCGGGCTCACTCAACCAGCGCGACGACGCGTGGGGCGGCTCGATCGAGAATCGCATGCGGCTTCTGCTGCATGTTGTGGATGCGGCGGGCGAGGTGTTCTCGTACGCGCGCGTCGGCGTTCGGCTTTCGCCGATGGGAAGCGCGAACGATCTTCCGCACCACCACGACGACGAAGCGTTGATGGAGCGTGTCGCCGAGGAACTCGGCAAGCGTCGCCTTTCCTATCTCCACCTCTTCAATCACTATTGGGGGAAGGACGGCTGGAACGGCCACTTCTCCGAGCGACTCGCGCGCGAAATGAAGGCGCGTTTCAACGGCCCGATCGTGCTCAATGGTTACGGCAACAACGTCGCAGCCGCCGAAGCGGACATCGCGAGCGGACTCGGCGATGCGATCGCGTTTGGCCGACTCGCGATTTCGAATCCTGATCTCCCGGAGCGCTTCGCGGCGAACGCCGAACTCGCGCCGTGGGACGACACGACGTTCTACGGTGACTGCGCGCGCGGCTACAACGACTACCCCCGCGTGGCGGCCGCGCGCTGACGGGACGGGCCGACAGAGTGGACGCCCGCGGCTTGCGCAGCGCGCGTCTTCCTGCGACCTTCCTCGCATGCCTGAATCGCCGAAGTTCATCGAGCGATACACGAGTGCGCTCTCGGAGCCGCACTGCGATCACTGCGGCTTCGCGCTCACGGGTCACGAAGGGGGTCACGTAGAGAGCAATGGCGAGAGCCACGTAGAGGGCAACGTAGAGAGCCACGGCGAGCGCGGAAACTGCCCTGAGTGCGGCACCGATTTCGATCCGCAGACGGTGACGGTCCCTCGCCGAATGCGCCGCCTTCGCGTCTTTGGTTACCTCACGCTGCCGTTTGCGGTCGCGATGTTTTTTCTGCTGCTACTCACCATCGCGGCCAACGTCTGGACTACGCCCGAGCTCGGGGCACTCAACGCCGCACTGCTCTTCGTGCCCGCGCCACTCGCAGTCGGGTGGCTTGGCTATCGGGCGACCCGGCTCACACCCGTTGTGTTCGGGCGCTGCATGCCGCGGCGGCGCGCGCAATCGACCGCTGCGGTCCTCGCGAGCGGACTTTGCCTCGCCATCGGCTTCCTGATGATGTTCAGCGGCGTGCTGCTTGCGGGTTTCGTACTCGTGATGGGCTTCCTCCTGCAATCGGGCATCGATGCGTGAGACGCGCGTACCGCGCGATCAGGACGCACCGCGCGCAAGATCCGGAATTCTCGTGCGTTCGTTGTCCCCAACCATAAACGTGCGCCAACCGCAAGAACCCCGCGCTTTGTGTCGTCGCGGCGGCAAAGCCTCCGCATGCTCATGAAGGCGCACCCACATGCATGACCCCACCGCCCGCGAGCTCTTTGAAGTGCTCGTCCGCGAACACGCTGACGCGCTCATGGCTTCGATCCGCGCGGGTGCTGGGCGCGCGCACGCCGACGACGTCTTTCAAGAAACCGTGCTCGTCGCTTGGCGACGTCTCGCCGATTACGACCGCACGCGCCCGTTCGGTCCGTGGCTTCGCGGTATCGCGCGCTTGGTCGCGCTCGACCTCGCGGGCCGCCATCGCCGCATGCAGATTGCCGATCCCGCGACCTTCGACTGCATCGAACGCAACATCGCGCAATTCGAGCGCGCCCGCGGCGACGGACCAGAGCCTGCGATGAGTTTCCGCGAACGACTGGTTGCGCTCGACGATTGCTTATCGAAGCTTCCCGCGATGTACGCCGAAGTCGTGCAAGCAACCTATCGCGAAACGAAACAGTTGGCAGAAGTTGCGCACGCGATTGGCGGGAACGAAGAGTTGGTGAAGAAGCGATTGCAACGCGCGCGCGCGATGCTTGCAGAGTGTTTGCGCGGCAAGGCTGCGTTTGCGGATGAAAACGATGGCGGCACGGAGGTCTGCGCATGAATCATCCACGCGACTCCAAAAACGAAGATGTGAACGAAGGCATGCGCAGTCACATGAACGAACATACATCCGAATCCGCTGCGGAAAGTTCGCGTTTGATCGACGGACCTGCTGAGTCTCGCGCGAACGACGCACTCGTCGACGCGCTGCTCACCGCACATCTCTCCGAAACATCGAGCATGCGAGAAGCGCGACTCGCTCGCGCGTTTTTGACGCTTGAACTCGCGACATCGCGTGACGAAACCCCTGCCGAGCTTGCGCCAATTCCGATGCGTTCGCCGCGTGAACGTACGCGCCGCGCCTTCGTTGTTCGACTCGCACGCGCTGCACTGATCGCACTCGCGTTCGGCGCGATGTTCCTTCTCTTCCCTTACGAAACCAATGCCTCAACGCTGCTTGATCGCGCACTGACCGCTGAAACGTCGCCATTCTCGATCAAGGGCTCGCGCCGCTACGAAGTGCGTGTCGCACTACCGCCGCGCGAGGCGTCCGATCGCGGACCGAACGCGCCGATGGAGCTTTCGGGTACTTGGGATTTGCGCGGCGATGAGGCGCGACTGGATCTTTCTGCGGGCGGCACTCGCTCGACAACGCGTGCTTCGAGCGTCGACGGCGCGTGGGAGCGCTCGATCGATGGCACCGTGCGCGCGCTTGATTCGCGCGAGCTCTGGCCGCGCTGGATTGAGGATCCATCTGGCAACTCTTCGGGTGGGGTTGCGATCGAACGTATGGATGCCCTGCTTCGCCTCGTGCAACGCTCGTACGTCGCGGTTGCCGCGCGTGCAGGCGACGAAAGCCCAGCCGAACTTCGCGGATCGATGCATATCGTGGCGACGCGCGTCGAAGCAGCACGCGGACCAGATGACATCGAACTCTGGATCGACACCAAGCGCAACGTTGTCCTTGCCGCGAAACTCGCGTGGCAAACGGCACCAAACGCGGAGCGCGGTGAGCGCGCGAGGGAACGCATGAGCGAGCGCGGCGGCATGCGCGATGCTCCACCACGCGGAGATGCTCCACCACGTGGAGATGCTCCACCACGCGGCGATGCTCCACCACGTGGCGATGCGCCACCACGCGGAGAGCGCCCCAGCGCGCGCCCGCCGTCGATGGGCGACTTCCCGCCTCCGCCGCCGATGGATGACTACCGCCCTGCGCGCGGCATGCTCCCACCGTTTCCACCGCGAGAACTCGTGTTGCGCCGCATCGAACCGATCGAGTTTCCCGCCGACCATTTCGCGATGCCTCGTCTGTGAAACACATCGCGCGGAGCTCGATCACGCGAACGCGATGCCCGCTGCCGCGATCAGCAACGCAAGGCCGAGCCCTGGCAACACCGCGCGCAGGAGTTTCACATCGCCCATGATGCGTGCGACGCCAAGTTTGAAGAGCGTGTTGACCGCAAGCGCGACGAGCGTGGCGCGAACAAGCAGCGTGCCGTCCATACCGCCCGCTTCAAATTCGCGCGCAACCGAAAGCGCGATCGCATCCATGTCTGTGATACCGCTGGCCGCAGCCACGACGAGCAG
>JBEIJG010000363.1:0-3684 GCA_040380385.1 Phycisphaeraceae bacterium
ACGGATCGAGAACGTATCGAGAACGTATCGAGTACCCATCGAGAGCACATCGACGGCCTCGGCCGCACCTCAATCCCGATACTTCACGTGGCATGCTTTGCAATTCGCGCCAACCGCAGCCATCGCAGATTTGAGACGCGCGCGCTCCTCGTCGGTCAGTGCTGTCTCACCAACCGACGCGGAACTTGAAGTCCCCGACGCGCCGCCCGCAGCGCCGCCCGCAGTGCCGCCCGCAGCGCCGCCCGCAGTGCCGCCCGCAGTGCCACCCGACGTCGGCGCCTTCGATCCACCCTTCGGCGACCCGCCAATCTTGAGTTGCACATTCTTGATTTGCACAAGCGCCTCCTCAAGGGTGCTCGCCTTCGCTGCGCCATCGACAAGAAGTGCCGCGAAATCCTTGCTTCCCGCATCATCAAGCAACTTCAAAGACGCGTCATCCACAAGCAAGCGCAGGAGATCCGCGAGTTTCCCTGCGTCCGCAGCCGGCGCGAGATCCGGGTGATCCGCCGGCACCTTCCAACCGTTCTTCTCGACCAGTTTCAATCGATCGAACGCTTCATCGATCACGACCATCGCGGCGACCATCGAATCCGGCTTGGTGATCTCCGGAAAATCAGCGCGTGCGGCGTCGATCGCGGCGGCCATCATCGGTGCCGCCTTCGCAGTGCACGCCCACAGCCCCTTGTAACTCTCCGCCGTTTGCGAAACCTTCATGCGCTCCGCCGCCGCCGCGTTACTCATCCAACCGAGCGACACCCCGATCGTCCCTGCCGCACCCGCGCTGCGATGCTTGCCGTGATGGCAGTGGATGTAGATTGGCTTCGGAAGATCGCGTACCGCACGGACGAGTTCAGCCTTGCGCGCGTCATCAAATCCGTCGTACCCAATGGGCAGGTGCACGTAGCGAAGGCCGCGCTTCCGCGCCCCCTCGACATCTGGAATCGCGCCGTCAACCGAAATGACCGTCTTGAACCCGAGTTTCGCGAGCGAGTCGAGACCTGCGTCTCCTTCCGGCGCGCTGCCCGACACGAATCCGTCGTGAAAGGCGACGAGATTGTGAATACCGGGAAAGTCAACAGGCGACGGAAGAGAAGCAGCCGGCATGGCGGCGGGATCCGGTGATTTCGCTTGAGCGCCGTGATCATCACCACCCGCGGTGGCGGCAGTGGAGACGACGAATCCAGTCGCGAGGAAACAACCAACGGCAAAGACAAGTCCAAAGCAGCGATGCGTGTTCATCAGGGACGACATAGGCGCGGAGTCTAGCCCCGCCAAACGAGCCGCTCTCTCCCCTCACGATGCCTCACGATGCCTCGCGACGCCTCCCGATCGCCGCGCACGCGTGCTATCCTCCGCCCCGCGGCGGCGCTCGTCTGCTGCGTTTCACGACAGGACACCACCCATGAGCGGCATCACCGAACCGACCGGCTACAACCACGAAGAAGCGGCCTTCAAGAAGCAAGAGATGGAGCAACTCGCGAAGATTCGCGCCGAGCTCGATGCGAAGCGCAAGGCCGCGGAGTCGGGTGCTGCGAAGGCCTCCCACTGGATGTGCTGCCCGAAGTGCGGCGGCAAGATGGCCGAGAAGAAGTTTGAGAACGTCATGGTTGATGTCTGCGGCTCGTGCGGCGGCATCTACTTCGACGCGGGCGAACTCGACATGCTGATCAAGCATGAGAAGGCTGGCGCAGGCGTCTTGGGTCGGCTCTTCGGACGCTGATCGCGCAGCGCTTCTCCTCAGGTCATCTGGGGTGACCGTTCAACTGGGGTGACCGTGTTCCGGCCTCCGGCCACGTGCTCGACCGTCACTGCGTCGCTCCGTTGTTCACGGCGCTCCGTTGTTCACGGCGATTCGGTATGCACGCCGCTCCCGCCGGCCGATATCTCACACGATTCTCGATCCTGATCGCTGCTTCCGTCTTGGAAGCGTGCGGGGGCGTGGCATGATGAGCCTTCCATGCCTTTGCCAGCGATCGCGTTCTTCACCGCCGCCCTGCCCATGCTGCCCGCGCCACCGGCGCCCGCGTTTCTTCGCGTGGAAATCGATGGTGCCATTGTTGGCTTCGATCTGAAGCCGGTGCCCGAGTTTGAAGACGCGCTTGTTGAGATCCGTGGCCGCAATGGCGTGGAAGTCACGACGACGCGCAAACTCGGCGTGCGCGCCTTGCAGGGCTCGACCGGCGAACTCGCGCTCGCGGCCACACTTTGCGATGGCACGTTGCGCGCACAGATCGTCGATCACCGCGATGGCTCGCTTCATGAAGTGCCCGAGACCGCGCTCGTCACACTCGGTCGGAACGGCTCGCGCCGCGCGAGCGCAACTCCCATCCTGAGCAGCACCCGACAAGCGTCGGCAGGTATCGCTTGCGGCACCGAGTGCGAAGAGGGCATTCCGCACGGCATGGAAATCCGCGAGGTCGCAGGTGAGGGCGCGGTCGATGACTCAGGCAAGAGAGCGAATGAGGGCGGCCTTGCGGGAACTTCCTGCCGTCGACAGTGCGTGTTCCTCGTCGATAGCGACGCGCTCTTCTTCCAAACCTACGGCCCCACACCTGCGAACACCACCGCCGCGATCGTGCAGACCATCAACACCGTCGATCTCGTGTACGAGAAGCACGTCGGTGTGTCGTTTGCGACGAGCGCGATCATCGTGCGCACCGATCCAGCGACCGATCCCTACGCAGGCCTTACTGCCGCCGGCTCCGTGCTCGACCGCGCGCGCGTCGAGTGGACGAATACCACGCTGTACGAACGCGATCTTGTCCACATGTTTAGCGGCACCGGCTACTCCGACGGCATCGCAGGCGTTGCGTGGGTTGGTGTCGTGTGCAATCAGTACGGCGTGGGCATGACGCGTTTCGCCGATGCGAACGTGATGTGCCACGAAGTCGGTCACAACTTTGCAGCGCCCCACTGCGCCGATGAACCGTGCGACACGATGTGCGGCGGTTGCCTCCTGATGGGCCCGAACGACAAGAACATCATGACCTCGCATCGCAACGCGGTTGGGTGTTTGTCGGAAGATCCCGCGGTGGAAGGCCCGATTCCGCCAGACGCGCAAATGGATCGATTCTCTGTAGCGGGTGGTTCCTCGGGCACGGAACTCGATGTGCTCGCAAACGACACCGACTATTCGTGCGAATCGCTCTCGATCAACGCGTTCGATGCAACAACCGCGCGCGGCGGCACCGTCACACTCGTCGGCACGGGCGCCACGGCGCGGCTTCGTTACACGCCGGCCGCGGGTTTCTTCGGAAGCGACACATTCAACTACACGCTGCGTGACGCGGGTGGGCTCACCGACTCGGCCGATGTTCGCGTGACCGTCACGACCAGTGGCACGATCCTCGCGGGGCGTGTGTGCGGCGCAACCGCGCAGACGTTGCAGTCAGCGATCGACTTCGCCGACCCGGTCGCGGGTGCTGAAATCATCGTTGCTCCCGGCCGCTACGAACGCGTCGATTTCAAGGGAAAACCCATTCGCTTGCGCTCGCAGTTTGGACCAACCGCGACCTTCATCGATGCAAACGCGGGGCGCGGAGTGCTCATCGCGGGCGCGACCGCTGCAGGTGCGATTGTTGATGGATTCACAATCCACGACGCTGCTGCAACCGACGGCGCAGGTCTGTACATCGACGGCGCGAATGCGACCGTCCGCAACTGCCGATTCATCAAGACCGCCGC
>JBEIJG010000364.1:0-3682 GCA_040380385.1 Phycisphaeraceae bacterium
AGATTCGACCTGTCTGAAGCCTGGAAAGCCGAGCTCGCGAACGACTTTGACTGGCCAGAAGAGCCCCGGCGAGACCCAGACGTGACCTACTCGAGCCCCCACGCAGGCCAACCGCCGGTCAACCGCCGGTCAACCGCCGGCCAACCGCCGGCCAACCGCAGGTAGACCGAAACCCTCGCGCGACCGCCTGGGCGCGAGAGCCTGTGCTCAGAGTTCAAACTCTCCGATGAGGCTCAAACGGCGAAGACCGCTATCGACTGCTGCGTTGAAGGAGATCTTGCTCGATCCGATCAACTTCGGCCTGAAGCTTGCCGTCAGAATCCGCCTTTTGCTCGATGGTTCGAACCGCATGCATGACGGTTGTGTGGTCGCGACCGCCAAAGTAGCCGCCGATCTCCTCGAGGCTGAATCGCGTGTGCTTGCGCGCGAGGTACATGCACACCTGTCGCGGCATGGCGATCGACTTGTTGCGCTTCTTTGAGAGAAGGTCGGTGAGTTTCACGTCGTAAAATCGCGTGACACTCTCGATGATCGACTGGAGGCTCGGCGCGTTGCCGCTGCGCGAACTCAATTCACCGTCGAGCGCCTGTTTTGCGAGGTCGAGCGTGATTGGCTGGCCGGCCGCCATGGCCACGCCGCGGATGCGTGTCAACGCACCCTCGAGCTCACGAATGTTGGTGTCGATCTTCGCAGCAACGTACGACGGCACATCATCAGGCAAGTCGAGGCCATGAAGATCAGCCTTCGCCTTCACAATCGAAACGCGCGTCTCGAAGCAGGGGCGCTCAATACGAGCCACCAGACCTGCGGAGAAACGACTGGTGAGACGTTCTTCAAGGTCAGGGATTTCGGTCGGCGCAGCATCGGAACTCAGAATGATCTGCTTCTGAAGTTGATACAGCGCGTTGAAGGTGTGGAAGAACTCTTCTTGAGTTTGCTCGTGTTTCGACAGGAAGTGAATGTCGTCAATGACCAACACATCCGCCATGCGGAATCGGTTGCGGAAGTCGGTCATTCGACCTGCTTTCACCGCTTCATGGAACAAGTCCATGAAGGCATTGCAGGAGATGTAACAAAGCCGAAGTGAGGGTTGACCGCGAAGGAGTTCTTGACAAATCGCGTGCAACAAGTGCGTTTTGCCGAGCCCAACACCGCCGTGGATGAAGTAGGGGTTGTAGGCGCGGCCCGGCTTCGCAACGACTGCTTGCGCCGCTGCGTGGGCGAGTCGATTGCCTGGGCCAACGACGAAGGAAGCGAACGTGTAATCCGGGCTGAGGAGCATTTGCTCATCAAGCCACGCGGGGCGTTCTGCACTCTCAGCGTCGGCCGCCGGAAGCGAGGCGCCTTTCAAGTCGATTCGCGCGTCTTCTTCTGGACTCACAAAACGCACAACAAGGAGCCGACCTGTGACGTTCTGCGCCGCTTCCGTGAATTGTGGTCCGCAACAACGCTGGAGATACTTCAATTGCACAGGTTCGCGCACAACGAGGCGCAGCACCCCATCCCGCACTTCCGATGGCTCAATATCGTCGAACCAATGCCTGCAGATATCGGCGTGGTTCTTGCGCAAATAGTCGACGAGCGACTCGCGGAAACCGGGCTCGATCCTCTGCATCACATTCTCCAGCGCACGAGCTTGGCGTGAACCAACCGTGCGGGCGTTGCATCCGCCACCGTGGAGAGGCGGATGAGTTGCGTTCCTTTGTTCGATGTGCCTCGCTTCACAATTCTTCGCAGTCGTGTGAAGAGAGCGCTCGACCCGGCGCATCCCACCGCGCCGGGCCGACCACGGGGGGCGGACGATAGGAGAACGTGGCGGGTGCGTCAATCCTGATGATGCGTGCGAAACGCGTGACACCGTTTGCGCGACGCGAGCGCGGTTTTCTCCGCGAACAGATGCGTACACGCGCGCCTCTCAGCTCATCCATTGCCGTGAGACCACTTCTTAGTTCGTCTCAGTTTCCTCTTGACTTACTTCAGGCTGCGCGCTCACACCCGCCTTCGCGTCCACGTGCGCTTGTGCTTCCGCAAGTTGTCGATCAAATCGTTGACGATTCGTTCGATGATCCATCAAGAGGTGAATGCGCGATGCATCCTTGCCACAGAGTTCTTCAATACGCTCACGCGCGTAGTGAATCGTCGTGCGACGTGAGGCGTGCACAATGACGATCGCTTCGGCTTTCCAGATCGGGAGAAGTCGCACAATGTCGTCAATGTGCATGTGCATGCCCGTTTTTGCGCGATCACCGTGGCCTGGTTCGAAGAAGGTGCATTCGGTGATGAGAACCTTTGCTTCCGAAAACTCATCGCGCACAAGAAATTCACCAGGCGCGGTGTCGCCGGTGTATGCCACAAGTGGAATGTCGATCTGCCGCGTGATCTCCACACCTTCTGAACGCAGATCTCGAAGCTTTTCCTGCGGAAGATCGCGGAATTCCTCCCGCAACTTGCTTCGACGTTCAAGTACGGAGTAACCCACACTTGTCACAGTGTGTTTGGTAGCGATCGACTTCAGGAAGACGTTGTTCTTGATTTCGATCGTCGACTCAGGCTCAAGTCCAACGATTTCGTGCGGTGTTCGCTGGCGTTCGAGCGGCTCCCATGCGCGCATGAGCGCTTTGAGATGCGGCTCGAGTTCTGGGTGACAAATACAGCGACCAACTGGAACTTTAGGCTTTCCATCGCGCGCACTATCCGGCATGTGCGTTTCGCCGCCGATCTTCTGGAAGTAACGCTGACTGAACCAGTATGGAAGCCCGCCAACATGGTCCATGTGCGCGTGGGTCAGAGCGATCGTCGGGACGCTCAAAATGGCCCGCGTGCATTGACCGATATCGAAACCGATATCAAGCTCTGGAACCTGGATCGATGTTTGTTCTCCGGCGACGCTGATTCCCTGAACGCGGTAGGGAGGCAGATACAGGAAGCCGAGTTGTCCCTCACGGGCGGGTGCGCTTGGCAGCAAAGTGGAACTCCTTCGGGCGCGTTTTCACGCAACCGGGATGCGAATTGAGGGCGCAGGGTAGTCGATGCGAACGACCTGCGCTGCCGCCGAATTCACCCGGAGAATTACGCGGGTTCTGCGGTTTGGGAGGGTGGCAGAACCGCGTCTCTGCCACAAGAACGCGGTTGGACGTTCAGTGGTCGCTCACGAAGTTCGATGCTCTCTGCATGCGAGAGGAAGGCGAAAAGTGTGGTCACTCTCAGGATGCTCAGCGTGCACGCGTGCACGGAGCGGCTCCACGCCTTGGTCCAGCGGCATGTCGCGGGCTCCTTGAGAACGCGGAAGGCCTGACCTCTCGATTCATCGCGCTTCGGCGGGATCTCAACGCACTCGAGCTCGAGAACGTCTCGGTGTGTGTTGCCTCACTTCTACGAGGTCCAGATGGTGTCTGCCGACTTCAGTCGATTTCCGGCATGGACGCCACCGACGGACTCGCCGAAGAAGTCCTTCTCTCTGATCTCATTGAACGTGCGATCGATCTTGGCGCGACGTGCAAAGCAGCGATTCCGATGCCAGAGCCAGTGCCAGGAATTGATGACTTTCGCATCGAACATCCCCACGCCGCAGATCAATACTGGGATGACAAGGGGGCCGGATGAATGCGCACAACCTCTCGGGCTTTGCAGCGATCGGCGACAACATTCCGCGCATTCTGCTCGTCGACCCAAGTGCGTTGAT
>JBEIJG010000365.1:0-3681 GCA_040380385.1 Phycisphaeraceae bacterium
ACCGGCCGCTCAGTCGCGAGCGCTCCACGCTCAACTTCATCTCGGCCCCCGAGGATTCACTCCGAGGGGAGCCGGCCAGAGCGAGCGAAAGCGGCCACTTGAAGCGAAGCTTCAACCGGCCGCTCAGTCGCGAGCGCTCCACGCTCGACGCTATCTCGGCCCCCGAGGATTCACTCCGAGGGGAGCCGGCCAGAGCGAGCGCTCAAACGACGCCTCTCGGCCCGTCGCGATTCACTCGCGACGAGACCGGCCAGAGCGAGCAAGTTGCGAAGCAGGTTGCGAGCGCCCCAACCACGTCGCGAGCGCTCCAACTCAGAACGTCGCCGTCTTCGGCGCGCGTGGGAACGGAATCACGTCGCGAATGTTCGCCATGCCCGTCGCGTAAATGATCGCGCGTTCAAAGCCAAGTCCGAAGCCTGCGTGCGGCACGGTGCCGTAGCGGCGCAGATCGCGGTACCACCAGTAATCCGCTTTGTGGAGGCCCATTTCATCCATGCGCTTGTCGAGCAACTCCAAACGCTCTTCGCGCTGCGAACCGCCGACGATTTCGCCAATGCCCGGCGCGAGAATGTCCATCGCGGCGACAGTTTTTCCGTCGTCGTTCTGGCGCATGTAGAACGCCTTGATGTCCTTCGGGTAGTTCATCACGGCGACGGGGCGACCGATGTACGTCTCGGTCAGCCAACGCTCGTGTTCGCTCTGCATATCGATACCCCACTTGACGGGGTACTCGAACTTCACGCCCTTCTTCACAGCGTCTTCGAGCGCGGCGATCGCGTCGGTGTAATCGAGTTTCGCAAAGTCGGCCTCGACGAACTTCTCAAGCCGCTCGATGCAGCCCTTGTCGATGCGTTCGGCGAAGAACTTCATGTCGTCCATGCGCTCGGCAAGCAGCGCGCGGAACATGTACTTGAGCAGTTCTTCCGCGAGTTTCGCGTCGACGTGGAGATCAGCAAATGCGATCTCCGGCTCAATCATCCAGAACTCCGCGAGGTGTCGCGAGGTGTTTGAATTCTCCGCGCGGAACGTTGGCCCGAAGGTGTAGACCTTCGAAAGCGCCATGCACCACGTCTCGACGTTGAGCTGCCCCGACACCGTGAGGTTCGTCTCTCGGCCGAAGAAGTCTTGCGAGTAATCGATCTTTCCGTCAGGCGTCTTCGGCACGTTCATCATGTCGAGCGTCGACACGCGGAACATTTGACCTGCGCCTTCGCAATCGCTGCCCGTGATGATCGGCGTGTGCACCCAGAGGAAGCCCTGCTCGTGGAAGAAGCGATGCACCGCCATCGCGAGGCAGTGGCGCACGCGACCAACCGCGCCGAAGGTGTTCGTGCGCGCGCGGAGGTGCGCAACCTCGCGCAAGTATTCGAACGAGTGCTGCTTTGGCGAGATCGGGTAGGTGTCGGGGTCGTCGACGAGGCCGTAGACCTTGATCGACTCGGCCTGGATCTCAACCGACTGACCCTTGCCTTGGCTCGCGACGACGGTGCCGGTCACTTCGACCGAGCAACCCGCCGTCAACTTCAACACTTCCGACTCGTAGTTCGCGACCGTGTTTGGCACGACCGCCTGCACAGTGTCAAAGCAGGAGCCGTCGGTGATCGCGACGAACGAGATGCCCGCCTTCGAGTCGCGGCGGGTGCGGACCCAGCCTTGGACCGTCGCGGTCTTTCCGAGGTGCGATTCGTGGTTCTTGAAGAGGTCTGCGATGCGAACGGCCATGGTGGGATCCGAAGGAGGTGACGAAAGACAGGAGCGGGCAAGATAGGTCGGCCACCGAGGCCCCACCTCGTCTGAAATGCGTCCGAAATTCGTCAGGATTGGTGGCAGGTCGAACGGGGCGCGCCATCTCGGCCCGCCACCGCGTGTGGCTCCCGAGGGCCTCTGACATCCATTTCATGTGCCAATTCGGCAGACGAAGCGGGCCCGAAGTCCCGACATGACTCCCAACAGGCGAACTGGCTGGTGTGACTTGGGCGAGCGTTTCGGCCCGTCATGGGCGCTGAAGGGAAGCGCGAAGGTGCGACCCCTGATGACGTTGTGGATCTACAAGCCCAACGTACAACAAGACTTACGAAGAACCATTCGCGTTGCCACGCCGCCTGAGCGCCTCACGTCGAGCTGCCCCCGCCGCGACGTACGTTTCGGCGGGCGTTTGGTCCTCGCGAAACCCATGGCGCACATCGTGGCACACCCGTTGCATGGCGCGGCACCCCTCATGGTGCTCCGCCTCCACAGCCCCGATGCCGACCAAGCCGCCGCAAGCGGCGTGGATCCGTCGCGTCGGCTGAACCTGCTGCTGACCTACGGCGGCTGGCGCGAGAACGCTTTCGCCGACCAGATTCCCCTGATCCTGAATCGCTTCGGCATCCGCTGCTACCGCGCCGAGAGCGGCGATGAGGCGAGCGACGTCATCCGCAGCGAGCGCGTGCATATCGCGGTGATCGACCTCTCGATCCCCATGCACCCGACGCGCAGCCAGCCAACGGGCACGCGCGCCGTGCCCGCGGGCCCGCGCGTCCTCCAACTGCTTCGCCGACTCGAACAGCCGCCGCCGACCATCGTCGTGCGCCCGCGGCAGGTCGACCCGGCCGAATCGACCCGCATGCTCGCCGACGCACTCCGCGACGGCGCGTTTACGGTGCTCGACGACCCTGTCCCCATCGAGTTGATGCTGCAGGCGCTCGAGCGCGTCGTGCGGCGTCACTACCGCGACCACTGGCCAGCGGCGTGACGGCGGGCTACCCAAATCAAGTCAAGTTGCGCGGCCGAAGTCGGAGTCGGTCGCAGGTGAGAGTTCCAAAGAGAAGCAAGTTCCACTGAAGGAGAAACACATGAAATTCCGTCCACTCGGCGACAAGATCCTCGTGAAGCGTGACGAAGCCGCAACCAAGACCGAAAGCGGCATCTTCCTTCCCGAGTCGAGCAAGGAGAAGCCGAAGCAGGGCAAGATCGTTGCCGTCGGCGATGGTCATCGCAGCAAGGACAACGGCAAGGTCACGCCGTTCACTGTGAAGAAGGGCGACAGCGTCATCTTCTCGTCCTACGCGGGCACTGAAATCAAGATCGACGGCGAGTCGCTCCTCATCATGACCGAGGAAGACATCCTCGGCGTGATCGACTGATCTCGTGCCGCTTCGTCTGCGCGCCAGACCGATGAAATGCCAATGAAATGCCAATGAGATGCCAATGAGATACCAATGAGTATGACCCACGACACCCTTCGCCTCGCGTTTCGCGAGCTCAACGGGCAGCGCGACCTGCGGATCGAGTTCGATCACGCGTCGAGTTGCATCGTGAAGCGCGCGATGCTGATTCCAGCCGAGGCGGACGGGCTTGTGAAGGTCACCGACGGCTCGCACGTCTACATTCGTGGACGCGGAGCGCGTGGCGTGGATTGAGATTGGATAGACGCGTATTTGAGCGGTCGCCGCGTAATTGAGCGGTCGCAGCTGCGGCTGCTCCCTCTGGTGAAGATGAAGTTGGAGCGGTCGCAGTTGCGGCTGCTCCCTGTGGCAGGAAGAACGCGAAGTTTGAGCGCCCGGTGCTGGCGGCAGCGGGCTCTGGCAGCAAGAACATCGAAAAACCCCAACGCGCGAAAGCGCAGTGAAGAAAGAAGCACACCATGGCAGCAAAGCAAATTGCATACGACACCGACGCACGCGAGCGCATCCTCCGCGG
>JBEIJG010000366.1:0-3680 GCA_040380385.1 Phycisphaeraceae bacterium
CCTCCCTGGACGAGCGCTCCGCCGCCGGTGTTGTTGCGGCAACCGAGGAAGTCGCAGGAATCGAACACTGGCGATGCGTTGGTGACCCCGACACCGCCACCCCATTTGCCGCCGCGTCCGATGACGAAGCCAATCACCCGCGTGAGCGCGCCCTCGCCCGAGTTCGCGACGAATGCCCGGGTGTTGTCCGGAGCCATGACCGCGGCAGCCCCAAGCTGCTCGCTCTTGACGAGAATTGCTTTCCCGCGCAGGTTCACGCTTTCGACGTACTCGCCGGGCGCAACCAGCACCGTGTCGCCAGCCACTGCGGCATCGACCGCCGCCTGAATCGTCGCGTAGTCCTCCGGAACACGAAGCGTGCTCGGAGCCACGCTCATTGCAAGTTCCCACGTCTCAGGAACGTACGCACGTCCCGCTGGCGTCGGTCCCATGCCACCCGGCAGCACAAGCACATCCCGCGCGCGATCAAAGGCGATGTTCATGTAGCCCCGTGCTGGACCTTGCACCGGACAAAGCGACCATGCGGTGCCATTCCATGTGTACGTCTGTGGATACTCCACTTCGCCGCAGCACGTCGTTCCGCCGTGCAGAATCACTTGCTGACGAACGCTGTCATACGTCATGCCAAAGACGTAGCGTGCGGGTCCCGATGTACCGGCAAGCGACCACGCACTTCCATTCCAACGCCACGTGTCATTCTTGTTTGTGAAGTAGTAGCCACCGTGGAGAATGATCTCTCCGCGCGCTTCGTCGTACGCCATGCGATGTGCGTAACGAAATCCAATCGGACTACTTGCCCAACGCTGCCAAGAGTTCGTAGACGGGTCCCATTCAAGCGTGTCGGTAAGGAGCGAACCGCCACCCGGCCATCCACCGTGCACGACCAAACGATTGCGGCCACGATCGAAGGCCATTGCAAAATCGCCACGGCCACTCGCGTCATTCGGTGCCGACGCGAGTTGCGTCCAAGTCACACCATCCCAAGACCAAAGATCCTTTCGTGCGCCGCCCGCCGAATATCCGCCGAAGAGCAAACAGCGCTGTCCAATCGGGTCGTACACCATCGCGCCCGCACCGCGTTCAGGCGGTCCGGAGATCGCAACGGTTTCCCACGAAACGCCATCCCATTCGTAGGTTGTTGTTCCGCTGAACAAGACCGTTCTCGCACGCGCTTCGTCGTAACAAATTTCATAGGAGCCCGGTCCATTGCCCGCGGCAAGCGACCATCCGACGCCGCACTGTGCGGCAGCATCATGCGTCACGGGGTAGAGTGCGACCATCACGAGTACGAAAACCAACCACGAGCGCACCGCTGCACCCGCGGTGCAAGCCGTCTTCGTCATCCATCGCGAAAGACTCATCGTTTGCTCTCCTCAGCAAAAGGTTCATGTTTACTGCGACCCGACCTGAACCACTTGACAAGTCGCACATTCGGGGTCCCCCAACGGAAGAACCAACCGCCTTGCTGACATACGACAATGGCTCCGCGTCAGGCACACTGTTCCCTTTCTCAGGCAAGTTGCACGCCGTAAGTTCCGTCGTCGGCTACCCTTGACGTTTCAATGTTGCTCACCGCTACCGACCTTTCGAAATCGCACGGACTCCGTGAACTCTTCCGCGGGGTCTCGGTGTCGATCGCTGACGGCGAACGCATCGGCATGATTGGGCCGAATGGCGCGGGAAAGTCCACGCTGTTGCGGATGCTCGCGTCAGGTTGCGCGGGCGGCATGCAGGGACGCGAACTCGCCGACGACGGCGTCATTCGCACGCCGCGCGGAACAATCGCTGTCTACGTCCCACAGCGCGATGAAGTCGCGGTTGGCGCGACGCCGTTGTCCGCGGCCACCAACGCAGCGCTCGCCTGTGCCGATTGCCACGGCGATCAGCACGAAGCGGAAGTCCTCGCGACAATCATCCTCGGCAAAATTGGCTTTGATGACGCACGCATGGACGTCGCGGTCGAAACGCTCTCCGGCGGCTGGAAAAAGCGCCTTTCGCTCGCGTGCGCACTCGCCTCCGCGGGCGGCACGCCGGATCTCCTCTTCTTGGACGAGCCGACGAACCATCTCGATGTCGAGGGACTTCGCTGGATGGAAGAGTTCCTCGTGCGCGGAAGCCACGATCTGCGCGCGCGTGCGGTCATCTTCGTCACACACGACCGCGTCTTTCTCGAAAACTGCGCCACGCGCATCATCGAACTTTCGCGCGCGTATCCCGAGGGAACACTCTCGGTCGATGGAAACTACAGCGAGTTTCGTCGTCGTCGTGGCGAATTTCTCGACATGCAGGCGAAGGCGCAGCAGTCGCTCGCCAACACTGTGCGCGAAGATGATCGCTGGCTTGGTCGGCGTGCCAAGGCGCGTCGCACGAAAAGCGAAGCGCGCATTTCAGACAGCGCCGAACGCCGCGCTGAACTCGCCGAACTCTCCGAGCGGAACGCTGCCGCCAACGCCGCGAACGCTGGTATCGACTTCACCGCATCCGGTCGTCGTACACGCAAACTCATCGCTGCTGCGAACATCTCGAAGTCGCTCGGCGGCCGCTTGCTCTTCAAGAACCTCGATCTTGAAGCGGTGCCCGGCGAGTGCATCGGTTTGATGGGCCCAAACGGCGCGGGCAAGACAACGCTCCTGCGCATCCTGACCGGCGAACTCGCGCCCGATACTGGCACGATCACCATCGCCGATCCTGCGCCGCGCATCATCACGATGTCGCAAACGCGCGCGGAGTTCCCAAAGGGCGCGCTCCTTCAAGACGCGATTTCGCCGCTCGGTGAGAAGGTTCGTTTCCGCGACTCGGAAATGCACGTCAAGAGTTGGTCGCGGCGATTTCTCTTCCGCGATGAGCAGTTGCTCCAGTCGGTTTCGATGCTGTCGGGCGGTGAACTCGCACGTGCTCACGTCGCCCGCATGATGCTTGAGACCGCCGACGTCCTCGTCCTCGACGAACCGACGAACGATCTCGACATTCCAACGCTCGAAGTTCTCGAAGACGCGATCGAGTCGTTCCCGGGCGCAACGCTGCTCGTGACACACGACCGCGCGATGCTTGAAAGTCTCGCGTCACGCATCGTCGTTCTCGGCGCGCCTGATGGCGTTCCGCGCGTGGTGGCGAGTCTCGCACAAGCACTGCGCGCACTTGAGGAGTTCGAAAGCGCTGCCGCACGCGCGGAGGCGGCAGCCGCCATGGCGGGCCGTGCGCGCGCTGGCGAAGCTGCGGGCGCGAACCCCGCGACGACATCAACTTCCTCTGTGACTTCCTCTGTGACTTCCCCTGCGATTTCCGCTGCGACTTCCGATACGTCCGCGCCTTCTGCTGCGACTACGGCGTCTTCCGCGTCCTCCGCGCCTGCGGCGGCCTCTGCCGCAAAGAAGAAACTTTCCTACAACGAGCAGCGCGAGTTCGATGGCATGGAAGCAGCCATCGCGGTCGCTGAGAAGAAAGCCGCGGAGCTCGAGGCCAAACTCAACGACCCGAAGTTGCTCGGCGATCACGCGGCCTACGCAAAGGCCTGCGACGCATCAGCAGCGGCGCAGACCGAAGTGACGCGGCTCTACGCACGTTGGGAAGAACTCGAAGCGAAGCGCGGGTAAACGGCGAAGCGCGGGTAAACGGCGAATCGCGGGTAAACGGCGAAGCGCGGGTAAACGCGACTCGGATGAAGGCGAAGCGCGGGTGAG
>JBEIJG010000367.1:0-3679 GCA_040380385.1 Phycisphaeraceae bacterium
GCGCAAGCCCTACTCCGTCCGCGAGACGCTCTACTCGAACGCCATTACGCCCGCGCAAGTCGCATCGTTGCGCGAGACAGGTGTGCTCGCGACCGATCCATACCCGTTGCGCGATGCGAGCGATTACCCCACCGAGCAGTTGCGCGACGGCCGTCTCGTCTATCGAAATCTCTGTTCGGTGTGTCACACGATTCGCGGCGCGAATGCGCTCGATGCCCTCATGGGCGATTGGGCAATCGAACAGAAACGCCTCAACGTCGCGATGTTGCAGTGGACGGAAGGCTTCATGCCGCCCTTCGCGGGCACCGCAGAAGAACTCGAAGCGCTCGTTCAGTACATCGCGTGGGAGCACGAGCATCGACCCGCTGCGTGGCCTGAATCGCGCGATCCCGCGGTACTCGCCGAGATTCGCGAGGCGTTGAAACGCGCTGGACCACATCCAGCACCGCGCGCACAAGAACTCGCTGAAAGCGAGGAAGCACGATGAATCCGGTTGCCCCGACCATCATGGCGGATGCCACGCCGAACGTCGATACGCTCGTCTCGTCACTCCCGACGTCGACGCTCATCTACATCGTGCTCTTGATCGTGACGTACGCGCTGCACGCGATTTTCATGCACTACACGATCGGCGGAGCGCTCTGGACGTTGGGTTCCGCGATTCGAGGCCGCTTCTCGCCAAGCACGAACGCGCCGCGCGATGTGCTCGCAACAACCGTGCGCGATTGGCTGCCGTCGGCGATTTCCAGCGCAATCACCGCAGGAATCGCGCCGCTTCTCTTTGTACAAATCGTCTATCAGAAGAGTTTCTACACCGCGAATCTCTTGCTCTTCAATCGCTGGATGCTGCTGCTTCCTGCGCTGATCATCGCGATTTACGCGCTGTACGTCGTGAAAGCGCACAGTTTCGCGCGCGGCCGACTTATGAAATCGCTCGCGGCCGCCGTTGCTACGGTGTTCATTGCGTACACAGGCATCGCGTTTGTCGAAAACCACTTGCTCTCGCTTCAACCGGCGGCATGGCCCGCGATTTACGGCGGAACCGCGCACGGCCCAACCGTCGAACGCATCGCGCTTCGTTTCTCGATGTGGCTCTGCGCGGCAATGCCGACGTTCGCGCTGCTCGCGGCGTGGCAACTACGTCTCGGCGCGGGCGACGCAAGCGATGAAGATCGCAGGCAAGCTGCACGCCCGCTTGCGATTCTCGCGGTGCTCGCCACGATCGCTGCGATGGGCATCGCCTTCGTCGCTTGGCACGTTGCGCACGGCGAAAGCAACGTGCTCGCATCACGCATCGGTCTCGGCGCACTCATCACGCTCTTCGCGGCACAAATACTCACGATCCCCTGCTGGCTCACGGTCGCCGCGCGTCGGTCGCTCAACGGTGGCGCCCTTTGGATTCTGCTTGTACTGAGCCTCGTGTCGATCTTCAGCGCGGCCATCTTGCGCGAGGCGCATCGATTGGCGCTTCTCGCGGGAACCGACGCTGCGCCACGCGAACCCGCACCCGTCGGCGGACTCGCCA
This sequence comes from Phycisphaeraceae bacterium, assembly GCA_040380385.1. Classification (GTDB taxonomy): domain Bacteria; phylum Planctomycetota; class Phycisphaerae; order Phycisphaerales; family SM1A02; genus QWPT01. The sequence continues at coordinate 1,526 of JBEIJG010000367.1, forward strand.
TTTTCCTGATCTTCACGCTGCTCGGCGTCGGCATCATCGTGTGGATCATTCGAACGGTCGCGCGATCGCTCGCGACACGTGCGACTTGATTTCACGCGGTTTTCGGCGGTGCAATGAACACTTCGCGCGCGTGGCGTGGCGCCGCGCTGGCCGCCGTGTCAACGCTGATCGCGCGAGTTTCCTTTTCCCGTACCGAATCGGTGTTAGGCTTGCGCCATGTCACTTTTGATGCACGCGCTCGCTCTTCACGCGCTTCTCTGTACGACGCCTCCCGCGGCTCGTACCCCAGTTTCACCTGAGTCGTCGCCGAGCGTGATGTGGATTGAACTCGCGCCAAAGACTCTTCCGAAGCACGCGCTTCGTGCAAGCGATACACCGCTCACAGAACGCGCACTTGCACGCCGCGCAAAGTTCCGTACTGATGGCAAACTCATCGACGCCCGCGACGTCCCAATCGCCGGCCCGCGTATCAACGCGATTCGCGCGACCGGCGCAAAAGTGCGCGCCGAAAGCCGCTGGCTCAACGCGGTCAGCGTCGAGGGCACGCGCGAACAACTCGACGAAATCGCGGCGCTTCCGTTCGTACGCTCTATTCGCCCGTTGCATCCGTCGCGTCGCGTTGTGCCGATAGATGTCGTCGATGAAGAGCACTTTCCAGAGGGCAACATCGCCGCGATCAACTACGGCTTCATGAGTGATCAACTCACGCAGATCACCGTGCCATCGATGCACGTGCGCGGATTCCACGGCGAAGGCATGGTCATTGGCGTGCTCGACACGGGATTCCATCGTGTTCACCAAGCATTTCAGTCGACGGAGTATCCACTCGATGTGATCGCCGAATGGGATTTCGTTTCGAACGACGCGAACACCGGGATCGATGTCGGCGACCACGCCGAACAACACAAGCACGGCACGTGGATTCTCGGCACGCTCGCGGCCTACTTGCCAGGCACCGCGGTCGGCAGCGCATACGCGGCGCAATTCATCCTCGCGAAGACCGAGGACTACGCGAACGAGGTTCCGATTGAAGAGGATTACTACGTCGCCGGCCTCGAATTCATCGAAGGAAACGGCGCTGATCTTGCGACGAGTTCGCTTGGCTACATCGATTGGTACACGCCGGAAGATCTCGACGGTGTGACCGCGATCACGACGCAGGCAGTGAACATCGCGACCGCGAACGGCCTCGTGTGTCTCACTGCTGCCGGAAATGCGGGGCACGACACCGATCCAGCCACGAATCGCATCATCGCGCCTGCGGATGCGTTTGATGTCATCACGTGCGGTGCAGCGAATGCAAGCGGCGCCATCGCGGGATTCAGCTCTGATGGCCCGAGTGCCGACGGACGCGTGAAACCCGAAGTGCTCGCGCGCGGCGTGAGCGTGGTTTCGGTACACTCGACAAACACCACCGGATTGCAATCGGTTAGCGGAACAAGCCTTTCGACGCCGCTCATCGCGGGTGCAACCGCGCTCCTCATGCAAGCGCGCGGCGAACTTTCGGTCGCAGGCGTACGAGATGCACTCATCGCAACCGCTTCGCGCAGCGTCGCGGGAACAGGCGCAGACCCGCTCTTCATCGAAGGTTTTGGCATCATTTCGACGCGCGCCGCGGCTATGAAAGACCGCGCCGCCGAGGACATCAACCTCGACGGCGCGATTACTGCTGCCGATCTTTCGCTGCTTCTCGCGTCGTGGGGACCGTGCGCCGATCCAGATCCAGCGACCGGCCGTTGCGCCGCGGACTTCGATGGCGACGGACTCGTCGGCGCCTCTGATCTTGCGCGCGTCCTCGACGCGTGGGGCAAGTGATCCCCGCGCGCCGTGGTTGCACGCACCCGCTCGTTCACGGCGCATGCACTTGATGGAATATGCGCATAGCGGCATAGTCACTGCAAGGCATATTCACTTGACTGCATACTCAAGCGTGACCACCACACGCGCTGTCTTGTCGATCGCGGCCGTGTTGTACTCGCCGTAATCGCTCGAATCGGTCGAGCCGCGCGCCACGATTTGATAGACGCCTTGCGATGCGCTGACGAGGCCACCAACGGTGCTTCCTGAGCCACGCGCAAGGACTTGCGCGCGTTCGTAGGCATTCGCGGTCGCCTTCTCCAACAACTCAAGTTTTGTCTTTTCGAGCGTGCTCAC
>JBEIJG010000368.1:0-3670 GCA_040380385.1 Phycisphaeraceae bacterium
CACCGTGTTCCGCCGTCACGACGGCGTGTTGGGATGCGCCGAGAGAAGACGCGACGCGCGATCCGCCCGCAGACGCGGACGACTTGGGTGCATGGGTCGAATTCGCCGAGTCAGATGCGACCTGCGGTTTCGATGTTGACGGTGTTGAGGTTGACGATTTCGAAGTGGACGTATTCGAGGTGGACGGACCAACGAACGATGAAGGCTGTCCGGTCTTCACATTCCACGCCGCTGTCTCGTCAGGTCGAGGCATGTGTTTGGACTCCACGCTCGCGTCGGCGGGCGGAGTCTGGGTCGAGTCCTTCTGTTGATCGTGATTTTGGGTTTCGTCGCTCATCACAGCCTCTTTCCACGCGAGATCTTGTCTTGCTTGGGCGTTCGTCGATGACTCCGCGCCTCGATATCTGGATCTAGCCTCGCCGCAAGCGTAACGGACTCCGCACCCCGCGAAGTCGGTTGAGGGTCATCGCATTGCCCAGTCTCCACCGCATGAGAGGGGTGAGTCTCTCCGCGAGCACGACGCGATACCCGACCATTGGCCTGCGATGGAGCGGGAATCTCGCCGAGAATCGCCCGAAGCCGTGCGAGCACACCTTCGGTTGAAAGCGTCGTGCCAAGACGATCGACAATCAAGGGAAGGGCGAGCGGCGTTGGGCGCACGGTCTCGCGCAAAAGCAGCGGGCCGGATGCCAGTCGTACCAACGCGCGCGAGAGTCGCCCCTCCTCGAACTGCCGATCGAGGACTTCGCGCTCACTCTGGCGAAGCAGCAAGTTCTCCGCGTCAAACTCACGCAACACGTCGTAAATGAGACCCGCGCCCGCCTGTACTTGTCGCCCTGATCGCTCAGCGCCGGGATAGCGCTGGAAGACAAGTCCCGCGACGCGTGCGATGTCGCGAAACTGTCGCCGTGAGAGTTCGCCGAGATTGACCGCCTCGAGGAGATCGGCCGCGAGTCCGTCGGTGGTGAACAGCGACGGCGCGAGATGCTCCCGAAATGGAAACGGGTCATCGGAGTGAAGCGCGAGGCCGTAGTCGTTGAAGTTCACCGCCAAAGTCCCAGGACAGAGCCGGCCGAAGCGAAGCGCGAGCAGCACTGCAAGCCCTTCATGCACAAGCCGTCCTTCGAAGGGAAACAGGAAAATCTGCTGTCCCCCGTCGGCATTCCCAAACTCCACAAGAATTTCTTCGGGTGCCGGGAGCGCGGAGAGCCGCATCTGCTCCTCGAGAATCGGTTGAGCCAGTCGCATTTCGGGGCCGCTGAAGATCCCCCGCCGCGCCTCGTCGAGTGCGCGTCGAACCGAGGCAGAGAGTGCAGTTGATAGCGGAAAACGCGAACCATTCCATCGCGGCGTGACGTCCGCACGTTTCGTGCGACGAACCCAGGCGGTCATGTCGCGGATCCGCACAAACTCGACGATGTCTCCTGCGAAGAGAAACGCGTCACCTTCGTTCAATCGCGCGACGAAACTCTCTTCGATCGAACCCAAACGTCGCCCGCCCACCAGCGCGACCGAGATGGTCGCATCCGCAGAGATCGATCCGATGTTGAGTCGATGCACCGAGGCGGCTTTCTTCGAGGTCACTCGATAGAGCCCATCGGCATCCAACTTCAAACGATGGAACTGCTCGTAGCGCGTCAGTGTCCGACCACCGCGGACCGCAAGGTCGAGGCACCAATCGAACTCGTCGCGCGAGAGTGCCTTGAAACTCGCCGTTGTGCGGACTTCGTCGAAAAGCTGATCGGCGTCGAAGCCACCGCCCGTTCCGCAGGTCACGAGATGCTGCACGAGGCAATCGAGGGGAACATGCCATCCGTGTCGTTCCTCGATCTCACGCAACTCGATCGCGCGCCGCGCCGCGGCAATTTCAACGAGTTCAAGCGCATGCGTCGGAACGCACAAGACTTCGCAGGATGCACCGGGGCGGTGACCCGAACGACCTGCACGTTGCATCAAACGCGCGATCCCCTTCGGCGAACCAATCTGGACGACGCGCTCGACAGGCGAAAAGTCGACGCCGAGATCAAGGCTCGATGTGGCAACCACGATGCGGAGCCGTCCATCTTTGAGCCCCGCTTCGATCTCTTCGCGCTGCTCGCGCTCGATCGATCCATGGTGAATCGCAAGAACATCGCGCCATTCAGGTTTTTCCCACGAAAGCGCGGAGAACCAACGCTCCGCCTGCGAGCGCGTGTTGGTGAAGACCAGCGTTGGCTTCGTAGGATCGAGCCACGCGACGAGAGACTTCAGCATCGTGAGGCCAAGGTGTCCAGCCCACGGAAAACGCTCGACTGAATCGGGAAGAAGACCAGTGACGCGAATCTCGCGAGGGAGATCCGCGTGCACGATTTTCGAGGGATTCGTCGGACCGACGAGGATACGCGCGGCTTCGTCGATGTTCCGCAACGTCGCCGAGAGGCCCCACGTTCGAACCGTCGGGGCAAATCTGCGAAGTCGTGCGAGCGCGAGTTCGATTTGAACACCACGTTTCGATGCGAGGAGCTCATGCCATTCATCGACGATCACTCCACGAACATGCGCGAGCAGTTCATGCGCACGATCATTCGCGATCAAGAGCGAGAGCGACTCCGGCGTGGTGACGAGTACGTTCGGAAGTCGGTCGCGTTGCCGCGCGCGCTCAGCGCTCGATGTATCACCGGTTCGCGATCCAACAGTGATCGGAAGTGCGAGCTCTTCGATCGGCGCACGAAGCGCGAGTTCGATGTCCCGCGACACCGCACGGAGTGGCGTCACGTAGAGCAGGCCAAGCCCTTGAGGTGGCTCTTCTGCAGAGACCATTTCTTCAAGGAAACCGAGGTACGCCGCGTAGGTCTTTCCGCTCCCTGTAGGAACGTGTATCACGCCACTTTCGCCTGCACGCACCCGCTGCCACGTTTCGCGCTGAAACGCATGCGGAGTCCAACCTCGGAGCGTGAAAAATGCTTCCGCAACCGATGAATCATCACAGTGCGCGCGCGACCGCCGCGTCTCTCGCGTACGTCGCACAGCATCGGGCTTCGTACGACGTTTCACATCATCTCCGTTCGATGGAGAGAATCGTGACGTCGTCTTCGAATCGCTGCTGAGAGAAACTGTTCAACGATGTCACGATGGTGTCAACGTCATTGAGATGCGAACCGCTTGCGCCAAGTGTTGCGACGACACGATCGAGGCCGAAACGTTCATTCGCAATCGATGGTTGCTCGTGTACGCCGTCGGTCACGAGCACAAGACGCTCACCTTTCCCGAGCTGAAACGTCGAAGATTCGTATCCTTCGCCAGCCAACACGCCAGCGGCGAGCCCAATCTTCGTCTCGAGTCGCGCGACGTCTCCCGCGCGCACAAGAAAGGCGAGCCCGTGACCCGCATCGCATGCATGCACTGTGCCATCCACAGCGATGGACGCGACAAAGAGTGTCGCAAACTCTGTTGTTTCGCTGCGATGACAGAGGAACTCGTTCAGCGATGCGACGATTTCGCCAACGTCCTGCGCACGCTCTGCGGATGCATAGAGCCACGCCTGCGCGCTCGCCATGAGCATCGCCGCTGCAGGCCCCTTTCCAACCACATCACCAACCCACGCGAGCACGGAGCCATCAGGACGATGCGCTACACCAGCAAAATCGCCCGCAAGCAACGCCCCTGGTTGCGAGAGCAAACGCCAGCGAAC
>JBEIJG010000369.1:0-3659 GCA_040380385.1 Phycisphaeraceae bacterium
AAGCTCTATCTCTTGATGGAGAAGCAGCACAACCGCGGTCAAGACGGCGCGGGCATCGCGTGCGTCAAGTTCGACATGCCGCCCGGCGACCCGTTCCTCGAACGCGAGCGCACTGCGAAACGGAATCCGATCGAGCGTCTCTTCGATGAAGCGCTCTCGCCCGCGCGCGACATGGAAGAGCAGGAACTGCTATCGCTCGATGAAACGAAGTTGAAGAAGCGCTTCCCGCTCCTCGGCGAGCTCATGCTTGGGCATCTTCGCTACGGCACACACAGCGGTCGCACGAGTTCGATGTGCCACCCATACGTGCGTCGCACGAATTCGGAATCACGCTCGATCGCGATGGCGGGCAACTTCAACCTGACGAATTCGCCCGAGCTTTTCGCGAAACTCGTGGAGTACGGACTGCACCCAGTCGGCGACAGCGACACGGGCGTCGTGCTTGAGAAAGTCGGCTATTTCGTCGATCGCGAGCACGCGCACCTTGAGGGCACGATTGGTCCTGGCTCGTTCACAAACCTCGACGGCGCTGAACTCGCGCGCGAAGTTTCGCGGCAACTGGATTTGGCGCGCGTCCTTCGCCGCGCGACGCAGTACTTCGACGGCGGATACGTCTTCGGTGGACTGCTCGGAAACGGCGATAGTTTCGTCTGTCGCGATCCCGCGGGTATTCGCCCTGCGTTCTTCCTCGTGCGCGATGAGTGCATCGTCGTGGCGAGTGAACGCGCGGCGATTTCAACGGTCTTCGATACCGACCCGCGCGAAATCGAGCCGATTCCGCCGGGACACGCGTTGATCGCCAAGCGCGACGGGACTTTCGCGCTTGAACGGTTCGCAGAGCCGCTTCCGCTGCGGCAGTGCACGTTCGAACGCATCTATTTCTCGCGTGGAAACGATCCGTCGATCTATCGCGAGCGCAAGCAACTCGGCCGCAATCTTGCGCCGCGCGTGATGTCGCTCCTCAAAGGCGACCTCGAACACGCGGTTTTTGGCTTCATCCCGAACACGTCGGAAACGTCGTACCTCGGTTTGATCGAAGAACTCGGCGAAACGCGACAACGCGTGGCTGCCGAGCGTATCTGGCGCATGGTCGAGTCGGGCACCGCGACGCGCGAGTCGATTCAATCGGCGCTCACAGGACGCGTGCGCGGCGAGAAAATCGCCCACAAAGACCAGCGTTTGCGCACATTCATCACGCACGATGCCGCGCGCAAGGATCTCGTCAATCACATCTACGACATCACGCGGGGGACGGTTTTTCCCGATGACACGCTCGTCGTGGTCGACGACTCCATCGTGCGCGGAACAACGCTGCGTGAGTCGATCATCACGATGCTCGCGCGACTCAATCCGAAGGCGATGGTTGTCGCGAGCGCAAGCCCGCCAATCATGTACCCCGATTGCTACGGCATCGACATGAGTCAACTTGGGCGATTCATCGCGTTCGAAGCGGCGGTCTCGCTTGCTCGCGAGCGCGGCGCAGAAGCGGTGCTTGCCGAAATCGAAGCGAAGTGCGAAGAACAGTCGACTCGAGCGCCAGAAAAGATGAAGAACCACGTCGCGCTGCTCTACGACCTCTTCTCCCACGAGGAGATCGAGCGGAAAGTCGCCGACCTCATCCGATCGAGAGCACTGACGTGGCGCGGCGAGATCAACGTGCTCTATCAAACGGTCGAGGGTCTGCGATCTGCGATGCCCGAGCACACGGGTGACTGGTACTTCACGGGGAACTACCCGACGCCGGGCGGTTATCGGGTTCTCAACACCGCGTATCTCAACTGGCGACGCGGGCGTGACGGCGCGCGGGCGTACTGAGCGAGTGGATCGACGTCTCTTGGCGCGGGCATGCATGCTCGCCCTTCGACTTTGCCTCGCTCAGTCCCGCCCAACCATCGCGCGAGTCCACTTCGAAGTTGCTTGGTGTGACCCTATCCCTTCCCCAATCCCTTGACGGAGACGGCCGTTTCCGCTCTACTCTCCCCTTCCCCCAAAGATCCGCTCGACGGTTTCGGGGGATTTCGCAGCGCTGCGGTTTCGCTTCTCTGCGACGACTTGGCTCTGTACGTACGAACGAAATCGAACGAAACTTTTCAACGGAAGCTCTCAAATATGTCGCGCTATCTCGGTCCGAAGGTGAAGCTCTCGCGCAAGGTCGGCGTCCCAATCGCGGACACTCCGAAGCACACCACGAAGCGTCAGCTCGTCGTTCCTGGCGTGCACGGCGCGCGCGGACGTCGCCAGAAGGCGTACGGCATCCGCAAGGATGAGAAGCAGAAGGTTCGTTTCCACTACAACGTGCTGGAGCGTCAGTTCCGCCGTTACCTCGTTGAAGCAGGCCGTCGCCAAGGCAACACCGGCGAAGTGCTCCTTCAACTTCTCGAGCTCCGTCTCGACAACGTGCTCCGTCGCGCGGGTTTCTCGCGCACGGTTTGGGGCGCGCGTCAGCTCGTCGTTCACGGCCACGTGAAGGTCAACGGCGAGAAGGTCGATCGTCCTTCGTTCTCGCTCTCGGTCGGTGACGTCGTCACCGTCAAGGAGAAGGCGCAGAAGCTCTGCCGCGAGCAGATGGAATCGATCCCGGGTCACCAAGTTCCAGGTTGGATCGCCGTCAACCCCGCCGAGCTCTCGGCGAAGTGCGTTTCAAACCCGACCTCGGATCAGATCCCCTTCGACGTCAACACCAACCTGATCGTCGAGTTCTATCGCTAAACGATCCCCAAGCCGCGTCGAGCGTGGCTGCCTGCATGGCTGCCCCACCGCAGCCCGCAGCCCTACCGGTTTCGCAACGAGTATTTCCGAGGCCGGAGCACCTGCTCCGGCCTCGCTGCTTTTCGAGTGGGCGTTTCGGAAACCCGATTTCCTTTCCGGACCTCCGCACCTTCGTCGAACTTTCCACGATCTCTTTCCGATACCTTTCCATCTCCCATGCTCAAGTTTCTTCGTCAGTACAACCAGTGGATCCTTGTGGTCGGCGGCACGCTCCTCCTGATCACCTTCCTCATGCCAACCGCGATTCAGAGCTGTGCTCAGCAGAGCGCGGTTTCTGGAGCAGTCTGGGCCACCTACTCCGGTGGAAAGACAATCACAGGCGCGGACCTTGAGAACGCTCGACAAGAGATTCGCATTGTTGAACTCGTCGGCAATCGCTTGATCGCGCAGATTGGCGCTGATCGTGAGCCCGCGCACTGGTGGCTCCTCGCGCACGAAGCGAAGTTGTCGGGGCTCGTGGGCGATCTTGGAGACGGCGAAGCACTTGTCTCTGCGATTGCCGCCCAACGCGCGGAACAAGCAAAGACGACTCCAAACGTGATCGGCACGACGCCCGACCAGATGCTCTCGCTTCTCGTTCGCGAGTCGCGCGCGAGCCGTGAGCTTGTACTCAACGCGCTTGCGAAGTTGCAAGGCGTGAGCCGACTGCTCAATCTCGCTTCGAACGTGGATCGTGTCAGCGACCGTCGATACGAGAACTCGATCGCGCTCGCGTCGCTCGGATTGAGCGGCAATATCACGATCATCGACGCGCGGAAGTCAACCGCCATTGAAGTCGCGGCGAGCGACGATGCAGCGCTGCAGGCGCACTTCGCGAAGGTCGCAGACAAGGCCGCTCCTGCCGCCGACGCCATTGGTCGCGAGAACTTCGGATACCGCGTCCCCGATCG
>JBEIJG010000370.1:0-3656 GCA_040380385.1 Phycisphaeraceae bacterium
ACGCAGCAGGTCGCGGCTGGATACGTGCTCTACGGATCGTCGACGATCTTCGTACTCACGACCGGCAACGGCGTCGCGCTCTTCGAACTCGATCCGTTCATCGGTTCGTTCCTTCTCGTGAAGGACCAGGTGCGCATACCCGAGTCGAACAAGGTTTACTCGGTGAACGAGGCGTACGCGCCGACGTTCCCTGAGCCCTATCGCAAGTATCTCGAATGGGCGCACACGAGTGGCTATTCGTCGCGCTACATCGGATCGATGGTGGCGGATGTCCACCGCACGCTGCTCACCGGCGGTGTCTTCATGTACCCGCCAACGAAGAAGAACCCCGAGGGCAAATTGCGCTACCTCTACGAAGCGAGCCCGATGGCGTTCATCATGGAACAAGCGGGTGGACTCGCATTTTCGGGCGCGAATCGCACGCTAGAGCATCGACCATCTCGGGTGCACGAACGCGTTCCTGTCTTGCTCGGTTCGCGCAACGAAGTCGAGCGCGTGCGATCGTTCGGCGGGTGAGTGCGAGTACGTGCCCGATTGACTGATGAAGCGAGTGCGTCGTTGAATGCGCGCGCGGATTTGCCGTCAATGAAAAATTGTCGAGTTTACTATCGAAAGATCAGCCTTGGTGGTCCGCCTTTGTGGTTGAATGGCCCGAAAACCAAGGGTGCGACTTCATGAAGCAGGGAAGCTACTCGTCCTCACGGGACTACTCGATTGATCGCTCACTCGATCACGACGTTCGCAAAGACATACATTCTGAAGAGTTCGAACGCGTTCGTGTGCGACAACTTGAGGAGGCGAGAGTTCGAAACGTTCGTGAATGGGTGCGCTTCGATAGTGAAGCAGGAATTTGGACAGCAGCGCTCTTTGCAGCGTTTTTCGCCCCATCGATCGTCGCTTGGACTTGGAGCGGATTCGGTTCGCCGACTCTCCATGGCAGGAGTGTTTTCGATTGGATACTCGGCGGTATCGGTTTTGTTGGGGTACTCATCGTCGCATCGACGATGTTCATACTCTCGAGAGCATGTCGTCTCGACACCGAAGGCCGCCGACGAAGACTGCAAGGAGTTGCGCTGTTGACTTCGATCACGGTCGTCGTTGTCGTCGTGTGGGAGGTCTTTGGAGAAAGTGCGCCCGTCATCGGCGCGATCTCCGATTGGCTGCCGCGCATTTCGATCGTCCCGCTCGCCGCGCTTGGCACGCTCGGTCTCGCGATCGCCAACATCGGACGAAGTCGAAACGGCACGAAGTTCGCGGGTTGGGGCGGATGGGCAGCGTTCCTGCTGTTCCTTGTCTTGCTTGTCGCACCGGGGGTTCGAGATCACACCTGGGGCGTTGTTCCTGCGGTGATTCTCTGTGAAGTAGGAGTTTGCTACGGCGGCTTCGGGCTCTGGGATTACTACGAGTATCGACTTGTCCGTGGCGTTGACCGTGGCTGATCGGCGGTAGAACTCGCAAGCTGACGCGGGCATGGAGCTTTGTCGTCGGTTGCGTGAACCGGCGTCTCGCCGGTCCCGCGCGGAACAATCGTTTCGAGTTCGCCGTTACGCTGCGGCGATGTCCGCTTCGTCCACGATCCATGTCATCGGTTCGATGATGATCGACCGCGTGGTGCGCGTGCGCGCGATTCCACGGCCAGGCGAGACGGTCGCGGCGCTTTCCGCGCAGACGTTCGCGGGCGGGAAGGGCGCGAATCAAGCGGCGGCTGCCGCGAAGTTTGGCGCGCGCGTTCGCATGCTCGGACGGACGGGTCGCGACGGCGCATTCATTCGCGAAGCTTTGCGTGAAGCTGGCGTGCGCGTTCGTGATATCGCGACGAACGATGTGAACTCTGGTGCGGCGACCGTGATGGTCGCAGAGTCGGGCGAGAACGCGATTGTGATCGCGCCGGAATCGAACTTGCGCATCACGAAAGAGGGGATCGAGAAGTTTCTCGCGACGGCGAAGCAAGGCGACATCGTGCTCTTTCAGAACGAGTGCGCGCTCTTGCACGAAGGAATTGCGATGGCCGCTGCGCGCGCGCTGCGTGTCTGGTTGAACGCAGCGCCTGCGAATGCAGGGCTTTCTGGCCTTCGCTTTGAGAAACTCGCTGGCCTGATCGTCAACGAAACCGAAGCGGACGCGCTCACCGGTGAAGCCGATCCGCGTCGTGCACTTGAAGCGCTCGCGAAGCGCATGCCGGGCGGTACGGTGATCGTGACGCTTGGCGCGGACGGCGCGATTGCTGCGCTTGGCAGCGCGCGTTACATGCATCGCGGATTCGCGGTGGATGCTGTCGATACGGTCGGTTGTGGTGATGCGTTTGTCGGCGTCTTTCTCGGAGCGATTGCGGAAGGTCGTGACATCGCGCAGGCGATAGCGCGTGGTAATGCGGCGGGGGCGCTCGCTGCGATGCGCGCGGGTGCACTTCGCTCGCTGCCACCGCGTGGGGAGATCGATGTTGTCGCCGTCTTGCCCGAGAAAACGAAACTCAAGCCGCGGCCGCCAGCGGAAGATGAGGGCTCGATTCCCGCGCAGTGCCTCGGCTGTGGCTACCCGCTCGTTGGACGTGCCGAAGGAGATGCGTGTCCTGAGTGCGGCCGCGTGGTGCGGCGAATCATGTTCGCGGGGCGGTGGGCGAATGTGACCGTCCGTCGGCGATATGCGCGTGCCTGGTGGTGGGCCGCTGGCGCCGGGGCCGCGTTACTTCTCGGCGCAATTGGCGTCGGCATTGCGTCGGAAGGACGGCGGCTGTCTCTCTCAGCGGGCGTCCAAGATCTGTTCGGATTTTCAGGCCTTGGTTGTTGGGCGCTGCATGTCGTGCTTGCGTGCTTTGCGCAACTTGGTTTCGCGCGCGGACTTCCTCAACTCAGCGCGGCCAGGATCGGGCTCGGCGCGGCGTGGCTTCGCATCTTGGCGGTGTTTGTCATATTGCTGGTGACCTTCCGGTTCTGGTTCTGGAGTGGTGACTCTGCATCGATCGCACTCAAGAGCATCTTCACGCTGCTGTGCGCGGTCGATCTCTTATTTGTGGTGCTGCTTGAGCGCGCGTGGCGAAGTGCTGAGTTTGCGCCGCGGCGTCCGATCGGTCTCATCGCCGGCTCGTTCGGCGTGCTCGTGACCACGATTGCGGTCTGGCGTTTTGACGGGTACAGCGCAACGCCACTTATGCAGATCGGGCCGATGGTGATTGGACTGCTGCTTGCGTGGATTGCACAAGCGTCGCTTGCGCGCGCGATCGCGCGGGAGATTCGAGTGCGTGAGTGAGTGCGTGAGTGCCGACGAGGCGCGTGTGCATGATATCTTTCGGTGAGCGCGATGGAATCAGCGTCAGTCCATCAACTTCCGCAGCAGCATCGGCTCCTGCCTTGTGACCGATGCGGCTACGACCTGCGCGGTCGACAGGTCGGCGAGTCGTGCCCCGAATGCGGGTGGATGATCGATTGCGCGCTTCCCGCGTGGTGGGACGATGCGCTCCTCGCGCGCATGGCGTTCTGGGCTCGTGTTGCAGCGATTCCGTGCTGGGTGCTGTTGCTTGTGCCGCTCTACTTTGTGGTCGGAGTGACGAGTCGGATCAGTCCCGACGGCCTCGCGCAGACCGCAATCATCTTTTTCGTTTTGATGCCGATCCAGGTCTTGGCGCAACTCCTTGCGATGTTGGTGGTCGAGGATCGACG
>JBEIJG010000371.1:0-3646 GCA_040380385.1 Phycisphaeraceae bacterium
TGCATACGACACCGACGCACGCGAGCGCATCCTCCGCGGCGTGCAGAAGCTCGCGAAGGCGGTCAAGGTCACGCTCGGCCCATCGGGTCGCGTCGTCGTCCTCGAGAAGTCCTTCGGCGCACCAACCGTCACCAAGGACGGCGTCACTGTCGCGAAGGAAATCGAACTCGAAGATCCCTACGAGAACATGGGCGCGCAGATGGTGAAGGAAGTCGCGTCGAAGGCGTCGAAGGACGCTGGCGACGGCACCACCACCGCGACCGTCTACGCCGAGGCGATCTTCCAAGAAGGCCTCCGCAACATCACCGCAGGCGCGAACGCGAACTCGGTCAAGCGCGGCATCGATAAGGCCGTCGCCGCTGTGATCGAAGATCTTCGTCGCATGTCGAAGAAGGTCTCGGGCTCGAAGGAAATCGCGCAAGTCGGCGCGTGCTCTGCGAACCAAGATATGGACATCGGCAAGATCATTGCCGAGGCGATGGACAAGGTCGGTAAGGACGGCGTCATCACCGTCGAAGAAGGCAAGAGCCTCGACACGCACGTCGCGCTTCTCGAAGGTATGCAGTTCGACAAGGGTTACCTCAGCCCGCACTTCGTCACCAACCAAGCAGCGATGGAGTGCGTGCTCGAAGATTGCTTCGTCCTCATCTATGAGAAGAAGATCTCGAGCGCGAAGGACTTCCTCCCGATCCTCGGCAAGATCGCTGAGAGCGGTAAGAGCCTCCTCATCGTCGCTGAAGATCTCGACGGCGAAGCGCTCGCGACCCTCGTCGTGAACAAGCTCCGCGGCGTTCTCAAGGTCTGCGCTGTGAAGGCGCCGGGCTTCGGCGACCGTCGCAAGGAAATGCTGCAAGACATCGCCGTTCTCACCGGCGGTCAAGCGATCATGGAGGAACTCGGCATTCAACTCGAGAACCTCACGCTCGCCGACCTCGGCCGCGCGAAGAAGATCACCGTCGACAAGGACAACTGCACCATCGTCGAAGGCCTCGGCAAGACCAAGGAAATCCAAGGTCGCATCGAGCAGATCAAGGCGCAGATCGAACTCACGACGAGCGACTACGACCGCGAGAAGCTCCAAGAGCGCCTCGCGAAGCTCTCGGGCGGCGTTGCCCAGATCAACGTCGGCGCCGCGACTGAAGTCGAGATGAAGGAGAAGAAGGCACGCGTTGAAGACGCGTTGCACGCATGCCGCGCGGCCGTTGAGGAAGGCATCCTTCCAGGTGGCGGTACGAGCGTCATCCGCGCACGTCGCGTGCTCGAGAAGCTCAAGAAGGGCCTCCCGGGCGACGAGTCGGTCGGTGTTGACATCGTGTGGCGCGCACTCGCCGCTCCGGCGAAGCAGATCGCTGCCAACGGCGGCCTCGACGGCTCGGTCGTTGCACAGAAGATCGAAGACTCGAGCGACGTGAACTTCGGCTTCAACGCGGCGACGCAGAAGTACGAGGACCTCGTGGCGTCGGGCATCATCGTTCCGACCAAGGTCGAGCGCGTCGCGCTCCAGAACGCGGCGTCGATCGCGGGGCTCCTGCTCACGACCGACTGCGCGATCACCGAGGTCAAGGAGAAGAAGGCGAAGGCCGCGGCTGGCCACGACCACGGCGACGACTATTGATCGCGCGGACAAGCGCGTGACTTGCAGTTGACCTGCACGTCAGTTTCAATTCCGCGCACACGTCAGAGAGTTTTCTTCAACCGACCGCCGAAAGGCGGTCGGGTTTTTTGTCAATCGAACGAATGTTCAATCATTGCCGCGATAAAAACCTTCGGCACAATCTCTTTCCACTGAAGTATGCGCATAGAGCGCTCTGTCGGTGCTTTTTTGCGTGAATCCGGCCAAGCCGGCAAGGGACTTGAACATGGTTTTTGCAATGGTTGAGAACAGATTTGCAATTGGCGTGATCGCTGTGGCCGTCGCGGCTGCAGCGACAAGCGCAGCGCTCGGTCAATCGGGTTCGGTGACGTGCTTCGGCGCGGGCGCGACCTCGACTGGCGTCTTTCCGCAGTTCGGTCAATCCAACACTCCGTCGACGCTGCAACAATGCACGGTACTCGCGGCGGGCTGGATGCATACCCTCGCCCTTCAATCAAACGGCGTCGTAGTTGGTTGGGGCGCGACCACCAACAACCTCGGCCAGGTCACAAATCAATCTGTTCCGCCGGGCTCGCTTGGCATCTGCAGCGGCATTGGTGCGGGTTACTACCACTCTGTCGCCGTGCGTCCAAATAACACGGTGGTCGCGTGGGGTGACAATCGTGACGGCCAGAGCACTGTGCCGAGCGGGCTTGCAGCGACCAAAGTCGCAGCTGGCGGCTACCACACCATCGCGCTTCGAACCAACGGCACCGTCGCGTGCTGGGGTGCCGGAACGGTGTACGGCGGCGTCATCCCCAACCTTGGCCAGTGCGTTGTGCCTGCAGGTCTTGGCACGGTGACGGCGATCGCCGGTGGTGGTTATCACACGGCCGTCATTCGCGCGTCCGACAGCACGGTCATCTGTTGGGGTTCGAACAGCCAGAATCAGTGCCAGACCCCCGCAGGTCTCGGCCCGGTTTCCGCAATCGCGACGGGTGATAGCCACACCGTCGCGCTGAAGACCAACGGACAAGTGGTTTGTTGGGGAAGCGGCACCACGACGGTCGGCTCGAACAACGAGTACGGCCAGTCGATCGTGCCAGCCGGTCTCGGTACGTGCACGGCCATCTCTGCGGGCGGCATGCACACGATCGTTGTGAAGGCGGACGGATCTGTTGCGGCGTGGGGTTCGGTCGTCGGCAGTTCAGGAAGCGATCCGAACTACGGCCAAGGTGTTGTTCCGACGGAACTCACTTCGCCGAATAGCGCGTTGATCGTGGCGGCCGGTGGTCGCCACTCTGTTGTCATCAGCAAGGTTCGTCGCGTTCCCGCGCAGTACGCGACCATTCAAGTCGCTATCGACGCGGCGGTTGCCGGTGATCGCATTGAAGTCGCCCCTGGAACGTACAACCAATCGTTCTCGTTGAACGGCAAGGATGTTGTCGTGCGCGGTTCGACGAACTCGGCAACGCCGACCATCATCGACGGCGTGGGTATCTCGACCTCCATCGTGACGATCAACGGCGGACCAGCGACTTCGGGCCTTGAGTACCTCACTTTTAAGCGCGGTGGCGTCGGCCAGCCCATCAATCCGCCTTCGTACAACTTCACCGGCGGTGGCGCGGTGTTCGCGAAGGACTCGTCGGCGTTCGTGCGCAACTGCATCTTCACGACCAACGACGCGGACTTCGGCGGAGCGATGTACTTCCTTCGCTGCACGCTGAACGTCGACGGTTGCACGTTCGGTGGCAGCGGTACGAACGCCAATTTCGCCGAAGTCGACGGTGGCGCGATTCTCACCTACGCATCTTCGGGCGTGGTGAAGAACTCGACCTTCACGAACAACCGTTGTGCCGTGACCTCTGCGGGAAGCGGTAGCGCGTTCAAGGGCGTCGGGATTCGCACGGCAGGTACCAACCTCACGCTTGAGAACTGCACGATCAGCGGCAACCCTGTGCCTGGCGCGGGTGCGGCGGTTGAATACTTCCAGAACGCGAAGATCCTCGCCGGAACGATGCGCCTCGTGAATACGGACATCGTCGACAATCTGGTTGGCTCAGGCACGACCAA
>JBEIJG010000372.1:0-3646 GCA_040380385.1 Phycisphaeraceae bacterium
CAAGGTTCGCTTGCCGTCGCCCGATCGTTTGGCCGCGCGCAGTACACGCGCACGCGCCTCAAAGGGCGAGTGACCGCGGCGTTCCGCACAATCCGGATCGCTCATCGAACCAATTGTTCAGACTGCCCGCGCTTTCGTTTGGTCTACTGAGAAGGCTGCCGTATCTTGGGCAGATGCTTCGATTCCGCGCGTCGACTGCGCTTCTCATTGCTGGCATCGCTGCTACTTCATGTGCGACGTCTGTCGATGCTGGCGCGTCTGGCTTCATCGCCATCGACTTCAATCGCGACATTCGGCCGATTCTCTCGGCGAATTGCTACGCCTGCCACGGCCCCGACGCGAACGCGCGGAAGGCTGGCCTCCGCCTCGATGTCGCCGAAGCGGCCTACGCGACGAGCGAAGACGGCATCACCGCGATCAAGCCGCGCGATCTCGCGGCAAGCGAACTCTGGAACCGCATCACGTCGACCGATGCCGACGACGTCATGCCGCCACCGGAATCGCACCGCGCGCTGACCGACGAAGACAAAGCGAAGATTCGTGCGTGGATCGAGGCTGGCGCGCCGTACGCCGAGCACTGGGCGTTTGTCGCGCCGAAGAAAATGCCGCTCGCGGATGTCGCGTTGAACGCGCCGCTCGCGCCCCTCGACGGTCTCGCGCCGTCGAACGCGGGGCAACCCGCGCCGCCACTTGAAACGATTCAAGCGATCGATACGTTTGTTCGCGCGCGTTTGGAGCGAGAAGGCGTGGCGAGTGCGGCAGAAGCGTCGCGCGAAGCATCACGCGCGACACTCGCGCGACGACTCGCGCTTGATTTGACGGGGCTTCCGCCGAGTACGGGCGAAGTCGCAGCATTTGTCCGCGACACCGCACCTGACTACTACGAGCGATACGTGCGCACACTCATGTCGAGTCCGCACTTCGGCGAGAAAATGGCGCTCCCGTGGCTCGATGCTGCGCGATACGCCGACACGAATGGCTTCTCGATCGATGGTGGTCGACATGCGTGGCTTTGGCGCGATTACGTCATCAACGCGTTCAACAAGAACAAGCCATATGACCGCTTTTTGCTCGAGCAAATCGCAGGCGATCTGCTGCCGGAGAGGAACGAAGAGACAATCACCGCGACGGGCTTTCAGCGGAACGCGATGATCACGCATGAAGGCGGCACGATCGCCGAAGAGAACCTCGTCACCTACGGCGCGGATCGCGTGAAGACGTACGGCGAAGCGGTGCTTGGGCTCACGCTCGCGTGTGCACAGTGCCACGATCACAAGTACGACCCGATTTCACAGCGCGAGTACTACCAACTCTTCGCATACTTCAATCAAACAACCGAGCCTGCACACGGCGGCGATGGTGGCGTCAACGCGGCACCAACAGCGCGTGTGAAGAGTGTGCTCGTGACGCGCGAAGAGAATCACTTGCGGATGAGGATCGCGGAGCTTGAAGAGCGCATGGCGAATCCCGATCCAAGCGCCCTTGCGGCGTGGGAAGCACGCGAACTCGCGAAACTTCGCGCGCGCGGTCAAGACCTCGCGCTTTATCCAACGCGCGTGACGCGCATGAGTACGCCCAATACAGGAAGCGGATTCGAAATCGTCGATGAGCGATTCGCGTGCGTGAAGCGTCCGATGTCGTTTCTCGCGTTCGATATGGCGCTCGAACCAACGCAAGAAGCGGCCGCGCAACTCGCCGAGAAGCGCGCGCCGATCACGGGCTTGCGCATCGTGATGCATCCATCGCCCGAAGCGCCACAAGCAGGTTGGGGCTATGGCGGCGGCGAGAACGGGAAAAATCGTTTCGCGGTGACGAGCGTGACGGTGAGCGCGGGAACGGTGCCCGGCGATCAAGTGAATCTTTATCGCATCGCCGAACTCGCGAGTGCGACGGCGAACAGTTGGGTGGAGCCTGCGTTGTCGAGCGCACGCGTGGATCTCGCTGGCGACGGTCGCCCCGACGGCGTCCTTGAAACGCGCGGCGACACTGCGTGGATTCCAGATCTCGCGACCGACGGGCCGGTGCATCTCACGGTGATGTTCAAGGAGCCGCTGGATCCAGCGCTCGCAACCCACTTCACCGTGCAGGTCAATTTCGGCCGCTACGGCGACATCGTTGCAAAGCGCATGGAGTTCTTCCTCGTCACGGGAAACGACGACGGTACGAACTTGCCCGCGGATATCGTCGATGGACTCGTCAACCCTGCGCCTGGCCTGCGCGATCCCGCGCTTGATGCGCGTTTCCGCACGTACTTCGCGCGCTGTGCGCCAGAGACATTCGCGCTGCGCAGCGATCTTGTGAACGCGCGCGAGCGACTTGCGGTGCGCACCGAATCCTTCGACGCGCTCGTGATGGATACCGCGCCCACGCCGCGCGAAACTCGCATTCTTCATCGCGGAAACTACGCCGATCCGCGCGAAGTTGTCACTGCGGGTACGCCCGAAGTGCTGTCGAAATCGGCGGCGCTCAACGGGCTTTCAACTTCTTCCGACGCTCCGCCGCAAACGCGCTTGTCGCTCGCCGAGTGGACGATTTCGCCCGAAAATCCGCTGGTTGCGCGCGTGGCCGTCAATCGCATTTGGCAGATCTTCTTCGGAACTGGGCTCGTCAAAACCGCGGCGGACTTCGGCATGCAAGGCGAAGTGCCTTCACATCCCGAACTGCTTGATTGGCTTGCAGTTGATTTCGTCGAGTCGGGTTGGAACGTCAAACGATTGGTGCAAGCGATCGTCATGAGCCGGACGTATCGACAGTCGTCGGCGACGGAGTATGGCGCTGATGGCGCAGAGCAACTCGATCCCGAGAATCGCTTGCTCGCGCGGGGCCCTCGCTTCCGACTTCCCGCAGAACTCATTCGTGATCACGCGCTCAAGACGAGCGGGCTGCTCGTCAAACAATTCGGCGGGCCGAGCGTGAATCCATACACGCCTGGCGACCCGTGGCGCGAGATCAGTCACTTTGGTTCGAGCCCCGCGACAGCGCAAACGTTTGTGCAAGATCACGGCGAGAAGCTCTATCGCCGCAGTTTGTACACCTATTGGAAGCGCACGATGCCGCCTCCGAATATGGCGTCATTTGATGCGCCGAATCGCGAGGTGTGTGTCGTCGATCGCGCGACCACAAACACGCCGCTGCAGGCACTCGTCCTGCTGAATGACGTGCAATTTGTCGAGGCTGCGCGCGCGTTTGCCGAGCGTGCGCTCGCACTCGGTGGCGACGATGCGCGTCGACTCGAATGGGCGTTTCGCGAGGCAACATCGCGTGCGCCCGATGAGCGTGAGATGGAAGTCTTGTCGCGCGCACTCGCGCGTGAGCGCGCAGAGTTTGCCGCGGATCGTGCGTCGGCCGACGCGTTGCTTGCACACGGCGAATCGCCGCGCAACGCATCGATCGCGCCGGACGAGCATGCGGCGTGGACGCAAGTAGCCGCGTTGATTTTGAACTTGAGCGAGATCGTCACGCGGAACTAGCAGAGAGTCGTTCATCGACGAGGCCTTCATGCAAGACAAGTCTTCATCGCCACATGACGCGCAATCCATCGAAGAGCGCCTCGCGTTTTTGACGCGACGGAGTTTCATCGGGCGCAGCGCGCACGGGATTGGCGCGATCGCGCTTGGTGCGATGCTGGGTGAGAAGTTTTTCAGCG
>JBEIJG010000373.1:0-3624 GCA_040380385.1 Phycisphaeraceae bacterium
CCGCGGCTGCCCGATGCGCCAACGGTCGCAGAGGTTCGTCGGCTGCTTGCGTTCGATCCACGCTCGTGGTTCGCGCATCCCGAGCGACGCTTCGAACTCGAGATCGGTTCGGGCAAAGGCACGTTTCTCCTGCAGCAGTCGGTGCTCGAACCAGAGACGAACTTCTTCGGGATCGAGTGGGCGGGGGAATTCTGGGCGTACGCCGCCGATCGCGTGCGCCGCGCGGGGCTTTCGAATGTGAAACTCTTGCACGGCGACGCGACCGAGTTCATCAAGACCCGCGTGCCTGATGGAATCGTCTCCGTCATCCATCTCTACTTCAGCGATCCGTGGCCGAAGACGCGCCATCACAAGCGCCGCGTCGTGCAGGATCACACGCTGCGGGAATTCCATCGCATCCTCGCGCCGTCGGGTGAACTCCGCATCGTGACCGATCACGATGCATTGTGGCAGTGGGATGTCGAGCACGTAGAGCGTGCGACCGACATTTTCGAGCGTCGATCATTCGAGCGGCCCGCAAGCGCGGGCGAAGGCGAGTTTGTCGGCACGAATTTCGAGCGGAAGTTCCGCCGCGAAGGTCGCCCGTTCCACGCGATGACGCTCGTGAAGCGCTGATTCTCGTGCGAGAATTGCCTCGGCGAGCTCTTACGCCACCGGTCGACGCCAGGTGTAGTCTTTGTCCTTCTCAAGCGCCGTTGCCGACTGCTTCACGCAGCGTCGGCAGACGCACGCATCGGCGAACTCCGGACTCTGCCACGTCTCATCGTCGCGCGCTTCGAGGCACATGGTGCACGTCTGCCCCTCAGAGCGATCGTTTCGCCCGTCAAACACCATCGCGCGGTAGGCAATGGAAAGGCACTCGCCGCAGAGGTGGCTGCCGTGGTGCCCTTCGATCAGAGGGCGCGCTGGGTCTTCCGGGTCCCACGCGCGATGGCAGAAGTTGCAGAGCACGTCTTCATACTGAACGTTCGTCTCATCGGTGCCGGGTCGAAACATGCGGATTCTCGCGGGGAACTGAAGGGCGGGCCGCGAAGTAGAATCGCGGGGCGATGGCGCAGGGTATCTCGCTCGCCAACAAGTGTCAGATCCTCTTTGGGATCGCGGTCTTCGCGTTGCTCGGCGGCGCGCTCGCGGTTCCGTGGATTCGCACGGGCAAGATCGTTTCCGACAGCCAACTCGAGGTCTCGCGTCAGCTCGCGGACACGTGGTTCGAGAGCGGACAGACGACTGGATGGAGTGAAGGAAGCGCGATTCCCATTCGCGTACTGCGCGTCGATGAGATTCTCTTCACGCCCGACGGCGAGGATGAGTCGTTTCTCGAGGGCGCGCTCGCGGCATTCGAAGCGGATCCCGCGGTTGGCGAATGGTTTGAGCGGCGCGGCGAGGGTGAAGCGATTCGCTATCGCTACGCGCGCGCGATTCGCGAGCGCGAGTGGAGCAAACTCGAAGAACGCGAGATCTTCGCGCGACCTACGAGTCCCGCGGTCGTGCGCACCGCCGACACACTCGCAGGTGTCCTGCTGATCGATCGACGAAGTACGTTCGCCGAGGATCAGATCGAATGGAATCGCATCTTGATCGTCGGCACGGGGCTCGCTGCCGGAAGCCTCGCGATTCTCGTCTTCCATCTCATCTTGAAGCGGCTGATCTTTGGGCCAGTGCGTTCGTTGACCGCCGTCGCCGAGCGCGTCGATGAAGGCAGTACGAGCGCACGTTCGCGGCTCACGACGGGCGACGATTTCGAGCGGCTTTCGCGCGCCTTCGACGGCATGCTCGATCGCTTGGCCGAGGGACAAGCGCAACTCCGCCGCGTCAACGAGAGCCTCGACTTGAAGATCGGCGAACTCGCAGAGTCGAACGTCGGGCTCTTTGAAGCGAATCGTCTCAAGAGCGAGTTCTTGGCGAATGTCTCGCATGAATTGCGAACGCCGCTCAACTCCATCATCGGTTTCGCGGAATTGCTTGACGAAATCGCGCGTTCTGATCCAAATGCCGACCCGAAGCGTCGGCGGTATATCGCGAACATCTTGCAGTCTGGTCGCAATCTGCTTGAGATGATCAACGAACTCCTGCAGATGGCGAAGATCGAGGCGGGTCGCTTGGAAGTCTCGATCGGCCCGACCGGTGTGAAAGACATCTGCGAAGGTCTCGTCGCGATCATGCGACCACAGTCGCTTGCGAAGCGCATCACGCTTGAAGCGCGCATCGAAGCGGATCTTCCGGGTGTGGAGAGCGACGCCGCGAAACTGCAGCAGATCCTGTTCAACTTCGTCTCGAACGCGATCAAGTTCTCGCCGGAAGATACGACCGTCGTCATTGACGCGCGAAGTTCGGAGTCGGCCGACGGTATGCCGTGCGTGCGCGTTGCGGTGATCGATCAGGGGCCAGGCATTCCGCTCGACATGCAGGACACGATCTTCGAGAAGTTCCGGCAGGTCGACGCAAGTCACACGCGCGCGCACTCGGGCACGGGCCTCGGACTTGCGATTTGCCGCGAACTCGCGGAGCGACTTGGCGCACGCGTGGCGCTTGCGTCGGATCCAGGTGCAGGCGCGACGTTCTCGGTGGAGGTGCCGGTCGAATTCAAGGGCACGCGCTTGGAGCCTTTGATGAGTGAAGAGACAGCTCCAGCGTCGTCCATCGCCGCGCAGCCGGGGGGCATATGAACGCGACGCTCGCAGCAACCGGTTGGGAGTTTGGAGTGGGCGATCCGACGGTGCTCGGATGGACGATCACGGTTGCGTATGCGGTTGGAGCGTGGATGACGTTGCGCGCAGCGGCGTGTGCCAACGCGTGGCGGGGTCGGCGAATCGCGGGCGTTTCCGCGCCAATCGGCGAAGGGCTCGTGCGATTCTGGCTCTTCGCGTGTGTGGTGTTGGTCATCCTCGGCATCAACAAGCAACTCGACCTCCAACGCTTGTTGACGGAAACCGCGCGCGCGATCGCGAAGAACGGTGGTTGGTATCGCGATCGGAAGCCGGTGCAGTACGCGGTGCTCGCCGCGTGCGCCCTTGCTGCACTTGGGATCTCCTTCTGGATTGGATGGACCCTGCGGAAGTTTGCGCGCCAGATTTGGCTCGTTGTGGCAGGGTTGTTGATCTTGGCTGCCTACGTCGTCATGCGCGGGACATCGCACCATGACGTCGACGCGCTGATGGTTTCAGGGCCAGTGCGGCTGAAAGACACGATGGAATTGGTGGGCATCGCGTGCATCATGTGGTCGGCGTGGAGCTTTGCAGCCAGTGCGAAGTCGGTTGGTGGTCGCGGCTCATCGATCCACTGAGGTTCGACGGCGACCGTGTGCACGCTTGTTCTTTTCGCGGTCGCCGCTGCGGCGTCGACCTTTGGCGTGATCGACGCCAGAGCGAGCGAAAGCGGCCCCAAGAAGCGAAGCTTCTTCAGGCCGCTCAGTCGCGAGCGCTCAAATCACGTCGCGAGCGCTCAATTCAGTCATGCCGCAGCGCTTCGATCGGATCCTTCCGGCTCGCGACGACCGCGGGATAGATTCCGAACACAAGGCCAACGCCCGCAGCCACGATGAAGCTCACGAGGATCGACCACGTCGTCACCGCGGGCTCAAGCGTCAATCGCCCTTCGAAAGCACCGGCGAGCCACGGGAGCCGC
>JBEIJG010000374.1:0-3622 GCA_040380385.1 Phycisphaeraceae bacterium
CCGCACACGCGATGACGTCGACGTCGTGCGCCGCGCCTTCCACGCCGCAGACATCGACGGTCCACTGGATAAACTCGCGCAATCGTCCGCGCTGTGGGCGCTCTGCGCGGAACATGTTCGGAATTGCGAACCACTTCACAGGTACGGGCAGCGAACCAGCGCGCGCCGCGACCATGCGAGCGAGCGTGGGCGTGAATTCTGGGCGCAGCGCGTAGTCGTTCTCGCCACCCGCGCGGCGGAAGGAGAACAGTTCGTTCACGATGCCATCGCCCGACTTCGCGGTGTAAAGCTCGAGGTGCTCGAACGTTGGACCTTCCACCTCGTCAAAGCCGCAATCAATCGACGCCGAACGCCACGCGCTTTCGATGTGACGTCGGACGGCGAGATCGCTTGGGTAGAAGTCGCGGGTGCCTTTGGGAGCTTGGTACGTGTGGGAGCCTGAGCCTGCCGAGGAAGTCATTGGGGGCGTAAGGTAGCCTCAGACCGTGGCCGCAGGTGCGCGGCGGCCGAGGACCAAGGCGATGGCGGCCGACGCGAGCGTCCAACCGATCACCACGTCGGCCATGTTCGCGTACATGTAGGCAAGCGGGAAGTGGAAGAAGTTGCCCGCGACGCCCCAACTGGCGAGCGCCGCGAACAGCGCGACGGTGAAGCCGAAGAAGATGCGCCCCGCGACGCCGCCTCTCGATGCGGAGAGGATGCACGCGAGCAGCAATGCTCCGACGAACTCGATCGCGAATCCGCGCACGAGTTCGGCCGGCGCCATCGGCGCCATGCCGTCCTTGCGGAAGAGAATGAGCGCGATCGGCCCCTTCGCAAGTCGCTCCTCGAATGACTTGTTTGCGGCGAGCGCATCGGGGTCAGTCGTGTCGGTCATGTACGTCTCCGGCATCGTGGGCACGAAGTACGCGCCATCGGCGGCAAGCCCCGCGTCGAGCGACTCGACGATTCCCGCATCGGCGCGTGTCTTCGGGTAGGCGAAGTCCCAGACACCGATCGCGGCGTACGCGAGGAATCCCCAGAAGAAGACGACGACGGCTCCGGCGAGTGCTGCAAGGAGGTGGCGCATCCCCGACACGGTAGCGGAGCCGTGAGGAGAATGAGTTACGGGAGGAGTTCGCGCGTGGCAGGCAAGCACGCATAGGGGAAACGGTCGGCGCAGCTCCGGATGGAATCCATCGCGGGGCCCGTGCCGCGGGGCCCGTGCCGCGCAGAGACCGCACAGCTGCCGCACGTGCCTGGCACCAAGCGGGTACAACGACGCGCGCGTGAAAACGCCTGTGATTCATGGCACTTCCGTGCGCCTACAACCGGTGCCTGGCACCTGCCGTCCGTGCCTGACACGCACCCGCCAACTACCCGGCACCGTGGGAGCAGGAACCCACCTAGAACCCACACGGAAACCGTGCCGCGTGGAGACCGCGAAGTGATCGCGAGTACCCGGCACCACGCGGGTACGGTGACAGCCGCGCGGTAACGCCTACGAACCATGGCACTTCTGTACAACGTCGCGCGGTGCCTGGCACGTGCCGCGCCTACATGGCACGCACCCGCCAGATACCCGGCACCATTGGAGCGGCGCCACCTCGCACACCCAACGCAGTCACTTCACCGGCGTCGGGCCAGACGTGTCGATGTCTGGCTTCGTCGTCCAACGGCGCTTCGCATCAGGATTCAGGCTGGGCTTCTCGATCTTCTTCCGGAAGAGCACCGTGTTGTCGAGATCGAGGTCGCCCGTCCAGATCCACTTCGCGCCCTTGAAGTCGTGCTCGAAGTACGGCTGCTTCGGCTGGATGCGCTCCTCGGGCCACTCGGTCGCATTCGCCCACGAGGAGTCGTCGTAGTCGACCGTGAACCAGTTGGCGGGGAGTTCCTCCGTGCGCACCTTCGGATCGTCGGTCTTCCCATCGATCGGGCCGTGGAAGAAGCACTTCGCCTTCCACGAAGCGTCGGTCACGGTGCCATCGGCGAACTTGAGGATCAGCCCCGCGTCGCCGATCGCGCGTCCGTACTCGCAGCCAGTCTTCGGATCGGCGTTGTCCTTCGCGATCACCGCGACCGTCATCGGGTACTCGGGCAGGATGTCGATCGCGACCACATTGTGCGGCAAGAAGTCGATCGAGTCGACGGCGACAAGCTTGCCGTTGATGTACATCGCAAACCAGTTGTCGGCGTAGCCGGCCACGCGGATCGTGTCCGACATCTCTGGCTTCACGATGCCATCTTGCGGCGGCTTGCGCTGCTTTCCTCCGCCTTGCCTGCGCGGTGCGTCCTGCATGGCAATCAACATGGAACCGATGAGGACGAGAGGCAACGCGATGGTGACGGCCGTTTTCATGGAGGCGCTCACTTCTTCTCCGCGGCCTGCGCGCGCGGCTTGATGTCGTAACTGTCGATGACGGTTCCATTGGCCTCAAATTGCCCACCACGACGACCGCGACCACTACTACCGCCGCCTTCGCCGCCACCGCCGGCCGCTGCATCCGCTTCCGAAATCGCGGTGCGCACGAACTCGACCTTCGCATCGCCATTCGCCGCCATGCTCACGCGCAGGTGACCGGGACTTCCGTGGAGCGTGCCCGACGCGTAGCCATACTCCTCGGCACTGCGCGTATTCCCAGCGAGATTTCCGGGCTGCGGCACGCACTGATAGTGGATGCCATCGAGTGTCGAGTGCACATAGAGGTGATCGTGTCCGTGAAACACCGCGGTCACGCCGTTCTTCACAAGGAGATCGTGGATCGGCATCGGCCAACCAGCGCGACGCTGCGCGAAGCCCTCGCTTCCGTCGGCGTTGTCGCCACCCCATTCGAAGTAGCGAGCACTCTCGACGCCTCCGCGCGCGGCCTGCCCGCCAATCCCGCCGACGAGATGGTGGATGAAGATGAACTTCTGCTTCGCCTTCGACTTCGCAAGCGTCTCCGCGAGCCAGTCGTACTGCGCGCGACCGAGCGTGCGCGACCAACTCGCATCGGTTGGCTCGAGCTTCTCCACATTCGGGCCGCCTCCAGCGCCTCCACCACCACCGCCACCTTCACCTCCGCGTGCACCACCACCTTCACCTCCGCGTGCGCCACCGCCGCCACCGCGGTTCCGTTCGGTCGTCGACCAGAACGGATCGAGCACGACGACGAGCGCATCGCCCCACTCGAACGCGTAGTAGTTCGCACCACGGCCATCCTTCATCGCGGTGGAGCCCGTGTACATCATGCCGTCGATCACGGGCTCAGGGAATCGCGAGGTGCGCTCGTTGTACGACCACTCGCCCATGCCGCGACCGACGTCGCCCTTCTCGCCGTCGTGGTTGCCGAGCACCATGAAGAGCGGCATCGAATGACACGCAAGACCGAAGTAGTAGCGCTGCGCGTCGTATTGCGGCTCGGAGCGCTCATAGTCTTGTCCGCGCTTGTCGACCATAAAGGTGTCGCCGAGATCGACGAAGAAGTCTGGCTTCGCAGCAACCATGTTCGCAAGCGACTGCTCGTACACCTTCGGCGTCACGCCCTGATCGAGGTGCGAGTCAGCTTGGATCACGAAGCGGTATGGGCTGCCCGTCGCGCGCGGCATCTGAAATCGACACTCTTCGCCACGCTCCGCCTCATCGCCCTCCTTCGCCCAGTAC
>JBEIJG010000375.1:0-3597 GCA_040380385.1 Phycisphaeraceae bacterium
CGATGGACGAGCGGTTTCGCTGGACATGCTGCTGCGCGGCGATGAGCCGCTGATTGAGATCGACCCAAGCGATCCAGCCGCGCTTTGGCAAGTCGATCCGACGAAGCCGTGGTGGCGCACCGGCAAGTGGAGCGGCGGTCCTTGATTTCTCGCGCCTGAACATTTCTCGCGCCTGAACATTTCTCGCGCCTGAACGCGTGCGCGAGTTTTCGCACCCGACTTCTCGGTCGCACCACAGAGATCGACTTCTGTACACTCGGGGGATGTCGACCCCGCGTGCCATTGCTCCAGTTTTTCACAACATCCTCGAGATGATCGGGAACACCCCGATGCTCGAAATCACGCGGATCGATACGGGCCCGTGTCGGCTCTTCGTGAAGATGGAGTCGATGAACCCTGGCAACTCGATCAAGGACCGGATCGCGGTCACGATGGTGGATGCTGCGGAGAAGTCGGGCAAGTTGAAGAAGGGCGGGCGCATCGTTGAAGCGACCGCGGGCAACACGGGCCTCGCGCTCGCACTTGTGGCGGGGCAGAAGGGCTATCGCCTGACGGTGGTCGTTCCCGACAAGATGAGCGATGAGAAGATCTCGCACCTTCGCGCGATGGGCGCGGAAGTAGTCCTGACACGCTCGGACGTGGCGAAGGGGCACCCCGAGTACTACCAAGACGTCGCCGAGCGCATCGCACGCGACGATCCCGATGCCTTCTACGTGAACCAGTTCGCCAACGAGGCGAATCCGAAGGCGCACTACGACACAACAGGCCCAGAAATCTGGGAGCAGATGGACGGCAAGATCGACGCGTTCGTCGCGGGCGTTGGCTCGGGCGGAACCGTGTCGGGTGTTGGGCATTTCCTGAAGGAGCGCAACCCCGCGTGCGAGATCATCCTCGCCGACCCCGTTGGATCGATTTTGACGCCTCTCATCAACGAGGGCAAGCAAGTGCCACCAGGCTCGTGGCTCGTCGAGGGTATTGGCGAAGATTTCGTCCCCTCGATTTGCGATCTCACATTGGTGAAGAAGGCGTACGCGATTCCCGACGGCGAAGCGTTCCACACCGCGCGCGAACTCTTGCGCAAAGAAGGCGTGCTCGCAGGTTCGTCGGTGGGCACGCTGTTCGCTGCGGCACTTCGCTATTGCCGCGAGCAAACCGAGCCGAAGCGCGTTGTGACGCTCATCTGCGACAACGGCGCGAAGTACCTCTCCAAGATGTTCAACGACTTCTGGATGGTGGACAACGGCTTTATTGAGCGCAAGAAATACGGCGACATCCGCGATCTGATCGCCCGCCGCCACCTCGAGAAAGAGGATTACTGCCTCACGCCAGATCTGCCGGTTGTTCAGGCGATCAAGCGCATGCGCATGTTCTCGATTTCGCAGATGGCGGTTGTGGACGAGAAGGATCACGTCGTCGGCATTCTCGATGAGTCCGACGTGTTGCTTGCACTTGTGCGCGACCGCGATTGCGCGACGCGACCCATTCGCGACTACATGTCGAGCCGCGTTGAAACCGTGCGGCCGACGGCCAGTGTGAACGACCTCATGCCAATCTTCCGCGCTGATCGCGTGGCGGTCATCGCGGACGAGAAGCACTTCTACGGACTCATCACGAAGATCGATCTCATCAACTTCCTCCGCAAGCAACTCTGAATGCCCGACGCGCCCCCGCGCAGCAGGACTCTGCCATGACTAGCCCAGCAAACGCACATCTCGCGACCGACTGTATCCATGGCGGGCAACACGCCGACCCGACCACGGGCGCGGTGATGCCGCCGATTTACACGAGTTCGACCTTCATCCAGGAGTCACCTGGCGTTCACAAGGGTTACGAATACTCGCGTAGTCACAACGCCACGCGATTCGCGTTTGAGCGTTGTATCGCGACGATTGAGCGGTCTGGCCTTTCAGAAGAAGCCGACCGCACCTGCGGCGGATTCGCGTTTGCGTCGGGCCTCGCGGCGATCGCGACGGCACTCGAGTTGATGGATGCAGGCGACACGATTGTCTGCATGGACGACGTGTACGGCGGCACGAATCGCTTGTTGAATCGCGTGCGCAAGCGCAGCGCTGGCTACAAGGTTGTGCACGTCGACCTTTCGGATCTCGCCAAGGCTGAAGCGGCGATTCGCGAGCACAAGCCCAAGATGGTTTGGCTTGAAACACCGACAAATCCCACGCTGAAACTCGTCGATATCGAAGCGGTGTGCCGCCTCGCGCGCGCTGCTGGCGCGATTTCGGTGGTCGACAACACGTTCGCGACCCCGATGTTGACGCGTCCGATTGAACTCGGTGCCGACATCGTCATGCACTCGACGACGAAGTACTGCGGCGGACACTCGGACACGGTCGGCGGTGCGCTCATCACGGGCTCACGCGAAATTGCCGAGAAACTCCGCTTTATGCAGAATGCGATCGGAAGCGTGATGGGGCCGTTCGATGCGTATCTTGCGTTGCGTGGGTTGAAGACGATGCACGTGCGTATGGAGCGTCACTGCGTGAGCGCGATGGAAATCGCCCGTCGACTGGAAGCGCACGCGAAGGTCGCGCGCGTGGTCTATCCAGGCCTTGCGAGCCATCCGCAGCACGCACTCGCCGCGAAGCAAATGCGCTTCGATGGCAAGCCCGCATTCGGCGGCATGATCACGATCTTCTTGAAGGGCAGCATCGCAGAGAGCCGTCGATTCCTTGAGAACGTGCACTTGTTTGCGCTCGCGGAGAGCCTTGGCGGTGTCGAGAGCCTGATCGAGCATCCCGCGATCATGACGCACGCGAGTGTGCCGGAGGCGATGCGCGCGGAGCTCGGTATCAGCGACTCGCTCGTGCGCCTCTCGGTCGGCGTCGAGCACGTCGAAGATCTTTGGAAGGATCTCGAACACGGACTTGCAAAGGCGTGAGTGGATCGGCGGGTCACTCCGAAGACGAGCGAGCGGGCAGCGCCAGCGGTGATTCCGCCCGCGTATCGAGAGCGCTTCCTGCGGGACTTCTTCTCTCGCGCGTCGGAGTCGAAGGTGATCCCGCGTCATTCCTCGAGTTGCGTCGGGTGACCGATCGTGAAGGACGCGGCGTTCGCTGCGATCTTTCGACGATTCGCCTGCGTGGCGGCGCCTCTGAGGCGCGCGGAATGCCGGTTGTTCGCGCGCTCGGTGACGCCCGAACCATTGTCGATGCAACCGCGGGGCTCCTCGGCGATGCGTTCCTGATCGCTGTAGCCGGTCGCGAGGTGACGGCGATCGAGCGCTCTCCAATCGTCTACGAACTTGCGAAGGACGGCCTTGCGCGTGCGATGCGCGACCCAGTCCTTTCGGAACTCCTCGGCGGTCGCTTGCAACTCGTGCATGCCGATGCGCGTGCGTGGCTCTCGGCTCGCGCGGGAACGCCCACGGCGCCCGAAGCCGTCTTGATGGACCCGATGTTTCCGCCGAAAAAGAAGGCGTCCGCGCTGCCTCGGAAAGAGATGCTGATGCTGCGTGAGTTGGTTGGCGCTGATCTCGACGCCACGGAACTCTTTGAGCAAGCAAGAGTTACGTCAAGAGGACGCGTTGTCTTGAAGAGAGCCGACGACACGCATGAGCTCGCAGCGCCGGATTGGACTGTC
>JBEIJG010000376.1:0-3596 GCA_040380385.1 Phycisphaeraceae bacterium
CCGAGGCGCGACTTGTTCTCGGTGCCGTCGAGTTCGAGAAGCACCGTATCGATCTCTTCTTGCCCCGTTGCGTCGAGGCCGAAGACCGCAGGCGCGATCTCGTCATTCACGTGCGCGACCGCCTTCATCACGCCCTTGCCAAGCCAGCGCGACTTATCGCCGTCGCGGAGCTCGACCGCCTCGTGCTCACCCGTCGACGCGCCAGAGGGCACTGCGGCACGACCGCCGACGCCACCTTCGAGAACGACCTCGGCCTCGAGGGTCGGGTTACCGCGGGAATCGAGAATCTGACGGGCGTGAACGGATTCAATGGTGAAACTCATGTGGATATCCCTAGTGAGACCGAAGAGAAGGTCGAGAGCGTACCAAAGCGAATCGACGCGTTTGACAGGGAATTCCTGCAGAAAGACACAGCGCCTCGATCCGCGAAGGCCGCGAACCGAAGCGCTGCATCGTGTGCCCAAGTTTCGAAGCAAGTCCCAAGGCTCTCTCTGACGGATGCACCGAGCTTCAATTCGCACGGCATCCCAACTGACGGTGTCGTCGTCGGCTCGCCTCCTTGCCAGTTGGGCGCCGATGCGGATTTCCGGCCTTCGGCGATCCATCAGACGAAGCCTCGCCGTTTACGGGCACGCACCCCACGACGCGAACAGGAGTGAGACATCGGCCGCACCGACATCGCCACTTCCATCGAGATCCGCGGGACACGAGCCTTTCGCGCAGTTTCCCCACGACGCGAGGAGCTGCGAGAGATCGGACGCATCGATCAATCCATCGCCATCGAGGTCGGCTGGGCACGCGTTGCCGCAGACGTCGATCACCGCGATCGAGGATCCACACGTATCGGTCCGAGCGAGCATCGCGCCGAGAAGGTAGAGCGAAGCGATTCCATTGTTCTCGAGGTCGACCACGTGCGCTTGCTCGGGCCCACCTGCAAGGTCCGACGCGATCTGGTTCCAGCCCGACTGCTCCTGACGATACATCGCGCCGTATGTCCCGTAGAAGGGATCGTTCAAGTTGAGGTAGAGGCTGGTGACGCCATCCCCGTCCTCATCGAATCGGACGAGACCGGAGGCCGCCATCGGACGCGTGAACGGAGCGTCGGTCGGGCCGAAGAACGTCCATGCTCCGCGATCCAACCGCTGCGAGAAACGGAGTTGGTTCACGCCTGATCGGTAGTGGCCATGGGCGAAGAGCGATTCCTGCCCGTCGCCATCATGGTCGAACGATTGGAACTGGAAGAGGTGTCCGCTCGTCATCGAGCCAAGGGGCGCCCAGGCGTCCCCTGCCCACTTGAGGGCACGTGGGAAGACGGTGTCGGGGTCGTGGTAACCGACGGCGACGATCAGGCTCTCGATGCCGTCGCCGTCGTCGTCGTAGGCAATGATCGCGTTGACGAAGCGCTGCGATTGCAGCGTACCGACGACCTCCCACGCAGAGCCGCTCCAGCGCACGACGCCGGTGGCGTTCGTTACACCCACGCGGAAACCGCCGCCTGCGTGGAGGCTTTTCAGGCCGTCACCATCGTGGTCGTACCCTTCGAGCGCCGAGATCGTCGAGTTGAAGTTGCCGCCGATCTGCTCCCACGATCCGCCGGACTTCGACGGCACGAAGCGAGCGATCGTGCGGGCGTAGTAGGCATCGTCAACGAGGACAT
This sequence comes from Phycisphaeraceae bacterium, assembly GCA_040380385.1. Classification (GTDB taxonomy): domain Bacteria; phylum Planctomycetota; class Phycisphaerae; order Phycisphaerales; family SM1A02; genus QWPT01. The sequence goes on from JBEIJG010000376.1 coordinate 1,658, forward strand.
CGGTGGTACCAGCTGCGTAGAGCTCCATCGTTCCGTTGCTGTCGAGGTCCTCGATCAGCAGTGTGTCAACGCCGAGAGCCCAGGGATTGGTGATTGCCTCCCAAGAAACTCCGTCGAAGGCTGCCAGATGCGTGGCATCGATCGCACCCGCGAGATTGAACCGTCCACCCGCGATGATCGACGCGCGACCATCGCCATCGTGGTCGAAGACGACCGATGCCTCGGCGACGCCGTCGAGGCCGAGGCTGCCTGCCCGAGCGCCGATCGCGCTCCAAGACGTGCCGTCCCACGCACCGGCGCGGTTGAGGACGTCATCGCCCTTGGAGACGAACGAGCCGATCGCGACGAGTTCTCGCGCGCCGTCTCCATCGATGTCCACGCCGACCATGGCGTGATTCGCACCAAGACCGTTGCCGCCGGAGAGCCCAGCGCCGAGCGCGGTCCAAGTGCTGCCGTTCCAGCGGGCGATGTTGGCGGCGGGCTGGCCGTCGACCATGGTGAATCCGCCGGTGGCATACAGCTCGGGTTCGCGACGCGTGCCGATCGCGGCACCTGCGACGCGGTGAATGCTGCCGTTGAGGGTGCCGCTCGCACCCGTCAGAAAGGCGCCGCCCACGGCGTTCCACGAGGTTCCGTCGAAGGCGACAACTTGAGGCGCGCTGCCCACCGGCGTCGAGCTCGGGAGCCAGCCCGAAGCGACGAGTTCCAGGTCGCCGTCACCATCGACGTCGGCCTCGCACATCGAGTAGACGCGATTGGTGAGAGCGAGCGGCGGCGCGGATCCAGCCGAGGCCAGCCACGTCGCTCCGTTCCAACGCGCCATCTTCGCGGCGACGGGTGTGCCCCCCGCCGTCACGCTCACCGATGCGAAGAGTTCATCGCGCCCGTCGCCGTCGGAGTCGTGGGCGGCGAGCACGGCGCCATTCGCCTGGTACGAACCGACGCTCAGCGCGAAGCCGGGCGTCGCGTCGACCCATCCGGCGGGGGTCCATCGCATGACAGGTGGGTAGCCGCTCGTTGACGGAAAGCGCGTGGCGATGACGAGCGACTCGGTGCCATCGCCATCGTCGTCGATGACGACGGCGTTGTGCACGGCGATGACCGGCGCGCGCGGCGTCCACCCCGCGCCGTTCCATTCGAGCATCGAGTGGGCGGGCGTGCCAGCGTCGACGGGCTCAAGGCGAAGCGAGCCAAGGACCACGAAACTCGGCACGCCGTCACCATCGAGATCGGCGCGCAGGATCGAAGCGACCGATCCGCTGAAAGAAGGACCGAACGGTTGCCAAAGCCCGTTCTCGAGTACGACGAGACCCTTGAACGCAACGCCGCTCGCGCCGCCGGAACCGGCGACGAAGACCGACGGTGTGCCATCGCCATCGTGGTCGACGGCGGCCGCCGCAAACGGGTTAGTATCGAAGCCGCTAGATAGCGCGAATCCCCCGCGCCACTGGAGCCCCTCGCAGTCGGTTCGGGCGAGCACCGTCGCCGAGAGCGAGAGAGTGATTGATACGACGAGGATGTTGGGAGAGAGAGTGCTCATGACAACCGTCGATACGCGCGTTGCGATGCGGCATTTGAAAGCGTCGTAAAAATCTCAATGCCGCGACGGTTGAACGGAACCGGCCCCGCCGTTGAGGGGGCGGGGCCGGGCGAGTCATGAAGTTCCGTGCAGGAAGATCCGTGCAGGAAGATCCGTGCAGGTGGTTGATTGTTCGCTCACGCGTACGAGTGCAGGCCCGTGATCACGAAGTTGATCACGATCCAATTGAAGAGCATCACCGCGGCGCCGATCACGGCGAGCCACGCGGTCCACAGGCCCTTGTCCTTCGCCTTGAGTCGCACGTGGACGAGCACCGCGAAGACGATGAAGGTGTTCAGCGCGAACACTTCCTTCGGATCCCATCCCCAGGGACGTCCCCACGAGTGATCGGCCCAGATC
>JBEIJG010000377.1:0-3561 GCA_040380385.1 Phycisphaeraceae bacterium
CACGGTGTCCGAGGGAGCGCCGACAATGACGCGATCGTCGTAGGCCGCAATCGACGCGCCGAATTGGTCGCCCGCCGCTGCGTCTTCTTGCGTCATGCGCGCGGTTTGTGGCCAGTTGGTGTCGCTCGAGCGCGTGAAGATAAACGCAGCACCCGCGCTTACCGCGCCCGCAAGCGCGTTTGGTGCGCCAACGAATGCCCAGTCGCCGGCGAGGGTTCCAGCAAGGGCAACCGACGTACCGAACGCGAGTGCGCCCGCTTCCGCCGAGGCAAGCTCGGTCGCGAGCGTCCACGTGCCACCGGAATTGCGGAAGAGGTGCGCGCGGCCCGCGCCGCCCGACGTTCCCGGCGCGCCGATCAGTGCGCGCGACGAACGCGTCGCAACCGACGTGCCGAAACGCGCGTTGGCCGCAGCGCTCGCCGCCACCAACTTCGCCTGCTGCGACCAAATGTTGCCAGTCGTATTGCGGAAGACGTAGGCGGCACCCGCGTCGACCGCACCTGCGTCGGCGGTTGGCGCACCAACGACAAGCGTGTCGCCCTTGATCGAAACCGACGCGCCGAACGCGTCGCCGTTCGCGCCGTCTGACGCGGTGACCTTCGCGACTTGGCTCCACGACGCGCCAACCTTGCGGAAGATGTAGACGGCGCCGGCATCCGCCGCGCTACCTGGGCCAAGAGGCGCGCCGACGACAGCGATCGAGCCATCGATCGCGGTCGCGGTACCAAATCCGTCGCTGGCGGCTCCATCAGAAGCGCTCACTGTCGCGGCGAGGCTCCAAGAATTGCTCGAGCCGCGCTCGAAGATCGAGGCCGATCCCGCTCCGACGCCCGGTGCCCCAAAGACGGCGACGCCGCTCTCAACCGCGGATCCAGCGCCGAAGCGCTGCGACGCCGCGACGGACGCTGGCGAAAGCAGGAGGCGTTGGTTTCGCGTCACGGTTTCCTGCGCGAGGGCCGGTAGCGCGATGACGAGCGCCATTCCGGCGCCGATCGTCGGGGCGAGCGCGGTGAAAACGGTCAGCGAGCGGCGGGTGTGCGTAGGTTGTGGCATGAGTGCTCCTCAGACAGCGAATGTCGGCAAGTTCGTGGCGAGTCCCACGGGAGCACCGCCGACCGCGCTTGGATACGTCGTCCCAACTCAATTCTCATATTTTCTTCCGGCCACTGCCGTCGAAATGGCGTGCGAAAAATGAAAACCGCCCCCGCCGGGAGTCGGCGGGGGCGGTGGAGCGCACTGGATCGATTGCGGAGCCCGACCCAGTGGATGAGTGCGTCTTTACTGAATCGGCGACCATGCGGTGCCGGCGCTGCGAACGAAGCCGGAGCTGTCCTTGGCGAGGCCGTTCATCAGCCAACCGTAGACATCGCCCGATCCGACGTTGCGCCACAGGAGGTCGTCCTTGCCGTCGGCGTTAAGGTCAGACGTTCCGATGATCGCCCAGTTGTTTGAGACCGACGTGGTCACGGTGCCGCCACCAACGCGCGAGAGGCCGTTCATGAACCACGCGGCGACATTGCCGTTGTTCTGGTTGCGCCAGAGCACGTCCGCGCGTCCGTCACCGTCGAGGTCGGGCATACCTGCCACGCCCCAGTTGGTGCCGACGAACGTGGTGTTCGAAATCTCAGCGTTGGATGCCACGGTCAGGCCGTTCATCTTCCAACCCACGATGCGATTCGCGTTGGTGCGCCAGAGGAGGTCGTCCTTGCCGTCGCCATCGAGGTCGCCGATGCCGAGGAACGTGTTCGAGCTGGCGTTGCCGATCGTCGCGCTGGAGATCATCGCGAGACCGTTCATGATCCAACCGAGCACTTCACCCGAGTTGCTGTTGCGGAAGAGGCAGTCGCCCTTACCGTCGCCATCGATATCGCCGGCGCCGAGGAACTGCCACGAGCTCGAAAGCGCCGGAGCGAGTGCACCCTGTTCAATCACGTTGCCAGCGTCCATGAGCCATGCGCTCACGATGCCCGTCGACGGATTGCGCCAAATGACGTCGGCGCGTTGATCGCCGTTGAGGTCGGTTGAGCCGAGCACTTCGATGCCCGCGGTCGGATTTTCATCGGCGTTCGCTCCGGATTCACGGGCGAGACCGTTCATGAACCAGAGAGCAACGCGTGATGAGCCGGCGTTGTACCAACAGACGTCGGCCTTACCGTCGCCGTTGAAGTCGTCACGCACAGACGTCGGTGTCAACTGCGACGGCAACGCGTACTGAAGGTGATCGACGCGCACTGGGATTTCAGCGAAGACGCTGATCGCGACGATGCCCGTTGGGTTCGAGTAACCGATGAAGGAATCGTCGGTGGCGATGTTGTCGGCGCTCAAGATGTTGAAGGTCTGTTCGACGCTGGTTCCGTCAGCGAGTGCAACGACGAGCTTGACAGGCACGGGGATGACCGCGCCGCTCAAATCCTCAAGACCATTGGCGCCGGTGATGACAATGCCTGCCTTCGTGACCGCGCCGCCAAGGACCTTGGACGACAGGCTAAAGGTTGCACTGCCTGGCGAGAAAACCGGGGTGAAGGAGCCGAGAGCGAGCGACTTCCCGCCTGCGCCCGTGCCGTCGAGTGACGCGTCGTCCGCATCCACCGACGAACCACTTTGTTGCACCGCTGGCCCGATGATCGTCAGACCTTCGCTCGCGGTGCCAACCTCGAAGTCGTTGAGGATGGGCGACGACGTTGCGAATGGGCTATTGGAAAGGCTTCGGTACCCATCGACTCGAATGAAGCCGTCGCCTGCAAGCGCAGGCAAGGCTGCGGCTGCGGCGAGTGTGGCGCCGAAAAGAACTTCGCGACGAACGACATGAACGCTCAGAATTCGATTCTTCATTTGTGCATGCTCCCTTTTGCCTACTTCGTAGGCCTCACCGTTGGCCGCGCGGTGCGGGCCAACTCCCTCGGTCCTGTCGCATCGCTCCCTCCGCGGAGACGACACAACAACTCTCGTTTCGCAACACCTAAGAAGTCGGTGTGAAGCGAAACGTGAGATCTTCCCTGATCTCGACGAAAGGCGTTCCCTCGGCGATCAGGGTACACGATGGAAGTTCGCGAGTTCGCGACTCCTTCGTAACTTTTCTAATCTGTCGCCGAATTCATCGAATGCGAGTGCATCGCGCGAGGTTGGGTCAATTTTCCTGCGGCCAGTTTGCGCAACGGGCAAAACCCGCACAAGACGCGCAATCCGTACAACGTGTCGAAGAGGCGTCGTTGATCATGCGTTGATCGCGCGCGTCGTGCCTTGCGATCACGCCGAATCGCGATGACGCGCAAGTCCGAGATCGATCATCTTCCGATAAAGCGTCGAGCGATCGATCCCAAGCGCAATCGATGCGCGAGTTCGGTTCCAACCGTGTCCTTCGAGTGCGAGCAAGATTGCTTGACGTTCGCGCTCGCGAAGCGACGAAGCGAGCACTTCAGGTCGAGCGCTTGGGCCCTCAAGGGGTCCGGCCGCAGCGCGTACACCGTCGTCCGAAAACGTGGGTGGAGAAAACGTGGGTGGCGAAGAGGTGGTGGGCGGCCGAGAGTCAACAAGCACCCGCGGCTTCATCGAGGTAGCTGC
>JBEIJG010000378.1:0-3556 GCA_040380385.1 Phycisphaeraceae bacterium
CAGACGATCACGATTCTCGAAGCCACCGGCCTGACGAAACTTGCGATCCGCCTTGACGGCTCAATGGTCGATCTCACGAAGCCGGTGATCGTGAAAGCTGGCCCTGATCTCGGTGGTGCGACGCTTTTCGAGGGCGTGGTTCCTGCGACCATCGCGACGATGGCGAAGACGCTTGCCGAGCGCAGTGATCCGAGCGCGATTTTCCCGGCGGAGGTCGTGGTGCAGATGCCGGCCGCGACACCCGCGAACCCTGCGACGCCGTGATGCATCGTGATGCAAATCACGCGCCGACACCGTTTCAATTGGCACTTTCATGCAAGCGCACTATGCTGCATGCATGAACGTTCGTCTCACGGTGTCACGACTCGCGCTCGCCGCGGTGGTTGGGCTTGCTTTGTTGGCGCAGCATGCGTGGGATGAGCACGGAGCGGTCGACGTCCTGCTGTCGTCCTTCGGCGACGCGCTCTTGATCGCCGGATGTGCAGGTCGCATCTGGTGCGCGCTCTACATCGCAGGCCGCAAGAACGCAACGCTCGTCGATTCCGGCCCCTACTCGCTCACGCGAAACCCGCTTTACTTCTTTAGCTTCCTTGCGTTCATCGGGGCGGGGCTGAGCTTCGAATCTCTGACACTCGCGGCGCTCTTCGGAGCCGTCTTCTTCGCGACGCATTGGCCCACGATCAAACTGGAAGAAGTTCACCTGCGTGAACTCTTCGGCAGCGACTTCGATGCCTACATGGCACGTGTCCCGCGTTTTTTGCCGCGATTCCGAGCCTATCAAGTCACCGATTCACTCGTCGTCAATACGCGCGTCTTCACGCGCACGATGTTCGAGGCGTCGCTGATTCCGTTGGTCTTCCTCGGCGCGCAAGCGATTGAGGAAGGTCACGTGCAGGGCATTCTGCCAACGATCCTGTGGCTCTACTGAAGAAGCGGCGCGGATTACTTGTCCGCGCTTGCACCGGATTTCGCAGCCGCTCCCGTCGAAGCGGTCGCGTTGATGTACTTCTGCGCTGCGTCCGCGAGTGGGCCGTCCTTCAAACCCGCAGCGCGCGCTTGCGCCATCGCATCTGCTGCCGACGCACCTTTGGATTTCGCCAGATACGAGCCCCACACCATGCCCGCGGTTGACGAAGAGCCGCAGTGGATCAGCGTCGGCCCGCCATCGCGGTCGATTTCGCGAGTGAGTTTGTCGATGTACGCATCCGAAAGCGTCTCGGCGTTCACGGGCATCTCAATGATCGTGATGCCGAGTTCCTTCGCAACCTTGCGCGGGTCGTAGCCACGCGCGGCGATCGTCTCGTCGGCGGTCTTCAGCGCGATGACGCGCTTCACGCCGCGTGCCGCAAGTGCTCGCAGCCCCGCTTCTGTCGGCCAGCCGGAAAAGTACACCGCGCCGTTGGAGTGCAGGTTGTTGAACTCGCGCGCGAGCTCCGCGTCGCTCACCGGCTGCGCAAGCGGAGGAATGGACGAGGTGCCCGTCGCTTGCAATCCCATGCCGGTTGGCTCTATGAATGGCTTCGGAGGCGCTTCGTGCTCAGTTGGAGCGCTCGCACAGCCGCCGAGTGCAAACACGGCAACGACGGTGCAGAGCCCGCTTGGGAGGCAGCGGACGGAACGAACCGAACGAGGGGGCGCTTTCTGCGACATGCGTTCTCCATCGGCAGAACGAGGCCGAGATCACCGCGTTATCCCAGGCGCGACTGGATTGCCACTCGAAAACCGCCCCCTTCAATCGACTTAGACCCAATCTGATCATCCGGGCGTCGTTTGTTCGGGGAGCAGGATGAAACCCTTCGAGCATGACTAGACCAGAAACTCGGGAAAACTGAGATTTGCGACTCGACGCGAGGCTCCGGTCTGCGCTCGCTCCTTTCTGCGCTCCCTCCTTTCTGCGCTCCCTCCTTTCTGCGCTCTTGGAGTGAGAGGCTCAACCTCCGCCGCGGAGGAATTCTGCCCAACGCTCCACTTCCGTTCAGTTTCCGCTTGACTCCGAAGAAGCCTGCGACATGTTCCCTAGGGAAGTCTTCGGTCCCAGACGACTCCCGCGGAAGCTTTCCCTCGTCCAGAGGTTTCCGCATCCCTCCTTCCATGTCCACATTTGTGGCTGAGGTTCTATGCCGATCATCCCGCAGCAAAGTGCGTTTATTTTTGCAGGCATCTCGTCCTTGCTTTTGGCTGGAGTGTGGGCGCTGCCCGCCCAGGCTGATGTGTCCAACACAATTGTGCAAGTGAACGCCACCGCGACCGAACTGCTTGCTGCAGGGTATTCGCAGGTTGGAACGGCCCCGTTCATTTCTGAACGCGCTGGAGATTGCTTTGTCAATGGCTGCTACTCGCTCGCCGGAACAGCTGGAACGCTGCCGAACCGCGGGTTCCTCACCTTTCAGTTCCGAGACTTCGTCAATAGCCCGATGTACTACAACGGACTGTTCTCGGTGCTCGACGTCAACTACGGAGCCTCTGGCCTCACCCGTGATGCACTCATCGGGCTCATCAACGCGCAGTCATCGACCACCGGAGTGACTGCGTTGACCACCGCCCAGGCGAACAACGCTCAGGGGACCTGCAGCTTCAACGAGTGGCTCAATCCAGCGCTTCTCAATAGCGTTGTGCTCAACTGGCAGCCGAACCCAGCTCCAGCAACCGGCATTGGGCTCGGGCAGATCTACACCGTTGCGTGGGATCTTGACTCGGCGGTGCCTCCCGGCTTCCAAGGCTCGGGAGTTTCGCTTGGCGGCGCATATGCCGTTCCAGCACCGAGCGCTTTGGCGCTGCTCGCGCTTGGTGGATTGGCGGCGCGCCGTCGTCGCTGAAACCCGCGCAAGAGCCGTGGCGTCCCATTGGATGCGTGCAAAGAGGGACTTTCGTTGGTCCGATTGTTGCATTCGATCCTGTTGCATTCGCTCCTATTGCATTCGCTTCTTGTGACTCTTCGCCGGCTTCGTGAAAACCGAGGAACGCCCCGTCACCGAATCCCTCGACGGTATCGTGCGTGGCTTCATGCGCACGCAGCGCCCAATCTTCATCCTCGGAGCTGGCGCGGTTGTCCGCGATGCGCATCTGCCTGCGTACCAACTCGCCGGAATCACAGTCGGCGGGTTCTTTGACCTTGATCGCGCGCGCGCGGAAGCACTGGCTGCCTCTTGTTCCGCAGCGAGAGCCTTCGCATCGCTCGAAGAAACCATCGAAGCGTGCGTGCATGCGAACGGAGTCCTCGATGTCGCGCTGCCGCCACAGGCGATTGCGTCGACGTTTGAACGCATCCCTGCCGGCGCGACGGTCTTACTTCAGAAGCCGTTTGGTCGCACGCTTGAAGAGGCGACTGCGTTGCGTGCGTTGCTTGCCTCGCGGGGTATTCGCGGCGCTGTGAATTTCCAGTTGCGGCACGCGCCTGTCATCTGCGCGTTACGCCAGTTGCTTGCTACGGGCGCCATCTGCGAGGTTGTGGATCTAGAAATACGCGTCGTCTGCCGCATGCCTTGGGAAACCTGGCCGTTTCTCAGAGGGATGCCTAGGATGGTAATCCTCATGCATTCGATTCACTACCTCGACC
>JBEIJG010000379.1:0-3551 GCA_040380385.1 Phycisphaeraceae bacterium
CATCGGCAACGCGACGGATTCCTTCGACCACCGTCGTGACGGGGCGAACAATGCTCCGCGTGATGATGACGCCGAGCGCAAGCGCAGCCGCCACCGAAATCCCGGCGATCGCTGCGATCAGAACTGCATTGGCTTGTCCCGATTCCGCAGCTTCCGCAGTAACCCGCTCGCGGCCAGCAGCGACTGATGTCATGAGCGTCTCTGTGTGCGCACGAAGTTGTGGGCCGACGACGCGCAGTGCTTCATTCGTGGCGAGTGCGAGCGATTTCTCGACTTCCACCACCTCATCAACGCGCTCGGCGTAGAACACTGCGGCGTCTGCGAACGCGCGCAAACTCATCGCGAACGATGCCCCTGCCGAGTCCAATTGCGATGCCATTGCTCGCGCAGCGTCGCGAGCCTCGCCAGCCAATCTCTGCGCATCATCTGCATCGCGCGCTTGTCCACTTCGGAGATAGCGGAAGAACGCGAAACGCGCTTCGAGGAAGCGTTCGTCGATCTCAGCCAACTGGAGCGAATGGAGCGCCGAGTCACTCGAAATCGATGATGCGCCAGCCTTCGTCGCCGCCTGCACTTGCGTGATCAATGACTCAAGACGATCGTTCGCGGCGCGCGCGACAACCGTCATTTGACTCTCCACGATGCCGTTCCGCTTGTCCAAAAGTTCCACGGCTTCACGAACGCGGGCCTCGAACCGATCGGCTTCGGCCATCACGTCACGCAGCGTGGAGCGCACCTCAGCGTCCTCAATCGCGCCTTCAGCGCGCGCAACCCCCGCACGAAGAGTTGCCATCGCATCGCTGTACGCAGCGAGATCTTCTGCACGCTCATGTGAAACAAACTCGGCAACTGCGAATCGCGCAGAACCGACTTCGCGCCGCACGATCGCAAGTGCCTCGACTTCTGCGCCCGCGTCGACGACTTCTGAGAGCGCCCGCTGCGATGTCGTCGACGATCGCATGCTGAATGCACCGACCACGAGAAGCGCGATCGCGAGCGCTCCGAAGCCCGTCGTCAACTTCGCACCGAGCGTCCATGCAAGGCGAACCTCGCCGGACTCCAGTTTCACGCGGGCCAATCGCCATGCGAGCGTCGCCATCACGGCCGTCAATACGACGAGGGTTGCCGCAAATCCGATGAACGCGATGTTTGAAACGTCTGGCAACGCTGCCAACGGTTCAAGTTCTGCGGCTTTCCCTGCCTGCGACCCGAAGGGTGCGCGCTCCATGCTCTCGAACGCGGGGGCTTGAAATGCGGCCACGTCGAAGACGGCCGCTTGAGGCGATGCCACTTCGGGTGAAGTTGCAGCGTGTGCCGGCGCTTCCACGGTCGGCGTGACCTGTGTTGCCTTTGTTGCTGCATTCGTGTTCACGCTTGCGGTCGCGGACGCAACCGCACCGTCTTCGCCACGTTGGAGTTCTCCGATCGTTTCGCTCTGCATGACTTTGCCTCCAGACTCAAATCCGAGATCCGCACCGATCGACATCGACACGGTGCGGCGCGCGTCCATCGGCGGTGTTGCGTGCGCTCTGCGGCGTCGCGTTTGAATTCGCAACGGAAGTGGGAACGCACCCGAATTCGGAATCAAGGATCTCAAGCTCCGCCTTCTGCGAGTGCACATGTCGCGTGCTGCGCGTTACTGTGCGCGCATGAAGACGAAAGACGAGATCGTCCGCGACTGGCTCCCCCGCTACACCGGCCGCAAACTCGAGGATTTCGGGCAGTACATCTTGCTCGTGAACTTCTCGAACTACGTCGAACTCTTCGCAGAGCGCTTCGGCGTACCAGTGATTGGCCGCGATAAACCGATGCTCTCTGCGACCGCAGAAAACATCACGATCCTGTCGTTTGGCATGGGCAGCGCGATGGCCGCGACGACGATGGACCTACTGAGTGCTGTGGCGCCGAAAGCCGTGCTTTTTCTCGGGAAATGTGGCGGTCTGAAGAAGACCAAACTCGGCGACTTCGTGCTGCCGATCGCGGCGATTCGCGGCGAAGGCACGAGCAACGAGTACATGCCGCCCGAAGTCCCAGCTCTTCCATCGTTCCGTCTCCAGCGTGCTGTGAGCGAGGCGATCATCAAGCACAACCGCGACTACTTCACTGGAACGGTCTACACGACGAATCGTCGCGTGTGGGAACACGACGAGAGCGTGCGCGAGTATCTCTTGCGCATTCGCGCGATCGGTATCGACATGGAAACCGCGACGATCTTTCTCGTCGGATTTGCGAATGGCATTTCGAAGGGCGCACTGCTGCTCGTGTCAGACAATCCGATGACACCAGAATGTGTCAAGAGCGCGGAGAGCGATCGCACTGTCACCGAGCGCTTCGTGAACCAGCATCTCGCGATCGGGATCGACGCGCTGCGCGAACTTCGTGATCGCGGCGAGAGCGTGAAGCACTTGCGGTTTGAGTAGCTGTTGGTGCAAGTCTTGGATTCGCGGCAAGCACGCGCTTGCGCTCATCTGTGAAATGCCACCACTCGCGTGGTGGATTCCCGCGGCATTCAGAGATCGTGGCGAGGAAGACATCGATGACGCAGGGATCATGCCGCTGCGCGGTCAATGCGCAGAGCGTTTCATACATGCGATAGGCGTTGCGCCGCGCCAACTGCGCACGCGACCGAACCCCGAGCACCGCGAAGTCACCCAGCGTGGCTTTGCCGACATTGGCAAGCCTGGTAAGCGGCTGAACCGATTTCATCTGCGGCATGGCCGCCTGTATAACACCGACGCGTTGTCTGTGCGCCTGCTTCATCCTCCTTACCGCCGCGTTCCGTGGAAGAACGGCCTCGGCTCGACACTTGAAATCGCGACGGACGCCGCAGAACCAGGCGGTTCGTGGACGTGGCGACTCTCACTCGCCGACGTGCCTACTCGCGCGCCATTTTCTGCGTTTCCAGGCATCGATCGCCATCTTGCCGTGCTCGATGGCGCGGGCATGACGCTCGAACGCGAAGCAGAACGGATCAAAGTCCCACGGGAAGGCCGCGCGTTTTTCTTTGCGGGCGAAGACGCCATCATTGGAACTCCTGTCGGAAGCGGAGTTCGCGACACCAACCTCATGCTCGACCGCACGAAGTGGACTGGCTCACTTGAGATTCAGCGCGTGCACGAGCATCGGTCGATCGAAGTCGAGGCGGATGTTGTGCTCATCTTCGCCGCGCAGACGAGCGATTTTCTTCGTTGTAAAACAAAGGAAGAATCCTGCGTTCTTTCAGCGGACTCCACGCTTCTCTGCCCAGGTCTCGCTCGTATCGAGGCTTCGCACTGCACACTCGTGATCGCGCGGATCGATGCGCGCGCAAGACCGAACGTAGGCACCCCATGAAGAGTTTCGCTGCACCGCTTCTTCTCACTTCTCTCTTCTTCAGCGGCTGTAACGCGACACCACCCGCGACCACACCACCTGCGACCCCATCACCTTCTTCCATCGGCTCGCGCGTCTCAACCGCAGAACCCGGCACCGTCGCGTACGACCGCGACGTCTTTCAAACACTGCTTGGAAATCACGAACTGATCCGCCGAGATTTCCGCGAGATTCCCACC
>JBEIJG010000380.1:0-3546 GCA_040380385.1 Phycisphaeraceae bacterium
CGGCCGCATCATCTCCTACTTCGAAGAGGAGTATCACGCAGGTCGAACACCAAATCCATGCGTGCGCTGCAACGATTGGTTGAAGTTCGGAAAGTTGCGCCAGTACGCAGAGCAACTTGGTTGTGACGCCGTGGCAACAGGTCACTACGCGCGCGTTGCTCAAACCGAGCAAGGTCCGCGCATTCGTCGCGGGCTCGATCGCGCAAAGGATCAGTCGTACGTCTTGTTTGGGATCGGCCCGCAAGCGCTCGCGCGCATGATGCTGCCGATCGGCGAGATGGAGAAGCCCGCCGTCCGCGAGTTGGCGCGCGCGTTTGGGCTTCCCGTTTTCGATAAGCCCGATTCACAAGAGATCTGCTTCGTGCCCGATGACTATGCAGACTTTCTCGAGCGCCGCGCGCCGGAACGCTTCACCGAAGGCGCGATCGTCGATGAAAGCGGGCGTGAACTCGGCCGACACGAGGGACATCAACGCTTCACGGTCGGCCAGCGCAAAGGCTTGCGCGTGCCCGCGTCGATTCCGCTCTACGTTCTTCGAAAAGACCCAGTGCGCAACGAAGTTGTCGTTGGCCCGCGTGCGTCGCTCGAAGTGTCGGGCGTCGAAGCGACCGACGTGACGTGGTATTCCGACGCATCCACGCGCGAGGCGGGCGAAGAGATCACGTGCACCGCGCAAGTTCGCGCGCACGGCGTACCAATTCCCGCACGCGCGCGCTGGAATGACGGGATTTTGCGCGTCCAATTCGATCGTCCTGAATCAGGCGTGGCGCCCGGACAAGCGGTCGTCTGTTACGACGACCAAGAGCGAATTCTCGGTGGCGGCTGGATTCGCGCGACGTTGGACCAAGGCGACCGCGGTATCGTGCCCGCGTGATTTACGCTGGGATCGATGAATCAGGCTACGGCCCGCTGCTTGGACCATTGTGCGTCGGCGCGTCGGCGTTTCGCATCCCCGATGAACTCGCGGCGAGTGCGGACGCGAGTGCTGACGCGAGCGCAACGGGCGCGCCCGATCCAACTTCGTTTGATCTCTGGAAGTTGCTCGACCGCGGCGTCTGTCGCAAGCCGAAGGACACGCGTCGACGCATCGCGATCGCCGACAGCAAGAAGTTGAAGAGTCACGGCAAAGAACCGCTGATCCATCTTGAGCGCGGAGTCTTGGCGTTCGCGCCGGGCGGACCGCACACGGACGACGGTTCACTCTTTCAAACCCTCGGCGTGCAGGCCCGCGTTGGACGCGGCACACCTTGGCATGCGTCGTCGCGGCCGCTTCCAACCGCGCAGACCGCCGATTCCATCGCGATTGCGCGCAATCTCGTCGCCCGCGCGCTCGATCAACACGCGATCACCATCGAACGCCTTTCGGTGGCGACGCTCGACCCCGAGGATTTCAATGCGTTGTACGAGCGGCTTCGCAATAAAGCGCATGTGAACATGTCGCTCGTCTTCGGCGCGCTGCGCACGGTCGACGCGTTGCGCGATGGAGCGCGTGCGTTCGTCGCGATCGACCGCCAGGGTGGTCGGAGTTCCTACCGCGCCGAACTTGAGGCCCACGTTGCGCAGGGTGAACCCGTGCGCGTGCTCCACGAAGACGATGAGCGCTCGGCCTACGAAGTCGGCGAAGGCCTTTTCGTGAGTTTCGAGGTGGCTGCGGAAGAGCGGCACCTTCCCGTGGCGCTTGCGTCGATGGCCGCGAAATACGTGCGCGAACTCTCCATGGAACGCCTCAACGCCTATTTCGCCGCGTTCCTACCGGACCTCGCGCCGACCGCGGGATACGTCGAAGATGGCCGCCGTTACCTCGCCGAAGTGAAGCCAATCCTCGTCCGCGAGCGGATTCCCGAGGGCGCATTCGTTCGGACGGTGTGAAGAACGCGCTTGGCGATTCCGAAGCACGCCCTCCGACTGAACTCTCTGCCCTTCAGGCCGTTGCATTCGGTCGGGCGCTTCCCTACACTCTCCGACTCGGCCAAATTCCGGCCGTTTTGAGATTGAGCAGCGTGCCCAACGACCCCGATTCATGTCCTGCCGTCGACGACCCTTGCGCGTGTCTGCGCGTTGGTTCGTCGCCGCGCGACTGGTTGAGGTAGACCGCGCTCGCCCCCGCGGGAGTTCGAATCGAAGCCCGCCTTTCCTACTCGTTCACAATCAACCCGACTTCAACGCCGCGAGAACGGCGTCCAGTCATTCCCCCACCGCCGCGCCCGTCGGCTCGGCACTTCTTCAGGAAATCGTCATGGCTACTGATCTCACCAAGGTCCGCAACATCGGTATCTGCGCTCACATCGACGCAGGTAAGACCACCGTCTCTGAGCGCATCCTCTTCTACACCGGCCGCAACTACAAGATCGGCGAAGTGCACGAAGGTATGGCCACGATGGACTTCCTCCAGGAAGAACAAGAGCGCGGCATCACCATTCAGTCGGCCGCGACGACTTGCCCGTGGGAGAAGGACGACGTCAAGTACAAGATCAACCTCATCGATACCCCGGGCCACGTCGACTTCACCATCGAAGTCGAGCGTTCGCTGCGCGTTCTCGACGGAGCATGCGCCGTGTTTGACGGCAAGGAAGGCGTCGAAGCGCAGTCCGAAACCGTGTGGCGTCAGGCCGACCGTTACGGCGTGCCTCGTCTCTGCTTCATCAACAAGATGGACAAGATGGGCGCTGACTGGGATTACTCCTTCGCGTCGATCCGCTCGCGCCTCGGCGCCAACGGCATCGCGATCCAGCTCCCGATCGGCAAGGGCAACGATTTCGCGGGCGTCATCGACCTCGTCGAAATGAAGGCAATTCGCTTCTCGACAGAAGATCAGGGCGGCACGCTGACCTACGAAGAGATCCCAGCAGATCTTCTGGAAAAGGCCGAGTACTACCGCGCCGAACTCATCGAGAAGGTTTCTGAAGTCGACGACGACATGATGGAGTTGTTCCTCACGGATCCATCAAAGATCACCAACGAGCACATCAAGGCCGGCCTCCGTAAGGGCACCATCGCCATCAAGTGCTTCCCTGTCCTCTGCGGCGCAGCGCTCAAGAACATCGGCGTTCAGAAGATCCTCGACGCTGCGATCGACTACTTGCCGAATCCGACCGAGCGTCCCGACACCAAGGGCGTCAACCCAGACGACGTCAATCAGGCGATGACTCGTCCGCACGACCCAACCGCGCCATTCTCCGCGCTTGTGTTCAAGGTCGTGTCCGACACCCACGGCGACCTCACCTACATCCGCGTCTACTCGGGCAAGCTCGACAAGGGCACCCGCGTGCTCAACCCGGGCAACGGCAAGCGCGAGAACGTCAGCCGCATCTTCGAGATGCACGCGAACAACCGCAACGCGCTCGAGGAAGTGGACGCCGGCAACATCGTGGCCGTCGTCGGCCTCAAGAACTCCTACACCGGCGACACGATCTGCGATCCGGACAACCCGATCATCCTCGAGCGCATGACCTTCCCCGAGCCGGTCATCTCGATGGCGATCGAGCCGATCACCGCCGACGACAAGAAGAAGCTCGGCGACGCGCTCACCACCATCCGCCGCGAGGA
>JBEIJG010000381.1:0-3541 GCA_040380385.1 Phycisphaeraceae bacterium
GCCACCGTTGATGACTTCATCTTCGTACTTCGTGCCGAACGCGAGGCCCGCACCCAGCGGCGTCTGCGCGCCGACGATGCCGTGACCACCGAAGAGATTGTTCGGGCGATCGAACATGTGCATCGAACCGCCCTTGCCCTTCGCGCAGCCGCCGACCTTGCCGTACATCTCGGCCATGCACGCGCGCGATGTCATGCCGCGCGCGAGCGCGTGGCCGTGATCGCGGTAGGCGGTCACGATCGGATCTTCGTGCTTCATCGCGGCAGTGCAGCCGACGGCGACTGCTTCCTGCCCGATGTAGACGTGACAGAAGCCACCGATCTTCTTCTCTTGGTAGCTCTGCATGCAGCGCACTTCAAACTCACGGATGAGGTGCATTTGGCGAAGCCACGAGACAAGCGTCTCGGCGGGAAGGCTTGGCAACTTCCTCGGTTGACCCGAGTGCGGCTGGCCTGTGACCGGCGTGGAGGAGGAGGTCGAGATCGACATGGTGAGAGAGACCACTTGGGAAATCGCTCGGAGTCCGCCGGCGTCGGCCGTGCGGGAGCGCGACGGGACACCCGCGCGCGAGAAACACAACCACCGCGAGCGGTGGCGAGTCGTGCATGTATAACCGATTTTGCGGTGTTTCGGCAAGGGTTCGAAGGCGACGACGCATTGCGCCGCTGCCGCACAAAGAACGACGGCGCCGTGATTTACGGCGCCGTCGCGAGGTTCACATTTGGTCTGATTTTGGACGCGCCGTAGACGCGCCTTAGACGCGCCTTAGACGCGTTTTGAACGGACGTCCGCAGCTTCTTTAGCCGCCCTTGGTTGCATCGGCACTGGGCTTGTCGGTGGCAGCTGCTTGCGCTGCTGCTTCGAACTGCTTGAGTGTCTTCGCCTCCAGGATGAGGAGCGCCAATTCGAGTTGCGGATCGATGCCCTTCGTCAGGAGATCCTGCACATCCGGACGCGGCTTCTGCTCGTCGACAGCCTTCCACTCTTCGATGACATCCGCGTCTTGGCGGAGCAAGAGCGACTTTTCGATTTGCTCGGGCGTCATCTTCACGACGAGATCAGGATTGACGCCCCAGTCGGTCGCGCCTGGCTTCTTATGGACGAGTCGCTGTTCGACTTCGCCCGGTCCCGGTGCAAGGTAGTAGTACTGCGTGGTGAGTTTGAGGCTTGCGTCTTCGCCTTCACCAGGGCCGCTCACGTCGTGCACGGTTTGGACCGAGCCCTTGCCGAAGCTGCGATCGCCAAGCACCACTGCGCGATCGTGCGCCTTCAAGCAGCCGGACACGATTTCACTCGCACTCGCAGAACCCTGATTGACCAACACGACGAGCGGAAGATCCTTCAGCACCGCGCGCCCTGGCTCGGCACCCTTCTGGTAACGCACACGGCCGTTGCGGTCCTTGCAGCTCACGATCATGCCGCGCTCGACGAATGCGTTCGAGAATTGCTCGGCGCTCGTCAGAAGACCACCTGGATTGTGGCGAAGATCGAGAATGAGGCCGTTGAGCGGACGCTCGGCGCGCATCTCGCGAATGGCCTTCAAGAAGTCGTCGAAACTGTCAGCGTTGAAGCCGGTCAATCGGACATAACCGATGCCCGAATCGGGCGAGACGAACCAATCCCACACGGGTTGACCCTTCTCATCGAGCGCCTTCTTCCACCAACCGTTCACGGAGCGGATCTTGATTTGCTCGCGCACGAGTTTGAGGTCGATCGGCTCTTCCGCGCCGTCACGCTTCACCGAGAGCGTGACCGTTTGACCAGCAGGACCCGTGATCGAATCGACCGCCTTGTTGAGCGTCCAACCGACCGTGGCCTTGCCATCGACGCCGACAATGCGATCGTCGCTCTTGACGCCGGAGCGCGCAGCGGGGCTACCTTCGAGCGGGTTTACCACTTGGATATCACGCTTGTCATCGTGGCGGATGAGAATCCCGACGCCAACGAAGTTACCGCGAATGGTTTGCTCGAAGCGGCGAAGTTGGTCTGGCCAAATGATCTGCGTGTACTCGTCTTCGAAGCGCTTCGAGAGTTCTTCCAACGCGCCGTCACCGAACTCGCGAATGATGACTTCGTCCGGCAATGCGGGGCCCGCAGCGTTTGCAGCGAGCAAATCGCGCATGACTTCGCGGTACTGCGGTTCGGCGATCGCCGTGCGATCCATCGCGGCGAGTGATTCCTTCGCGCGGTTCGCAGCCTTCACAAGGACTGCTGCCTTCTCGGGATCGGCGAGTCCTGCGAAGTTCTCGCGCAACGTCGGCGTCGTCGCGAGGACGCGCACGGCGTCGATACCGCCCGAGATCAGCGGTTCCCAACCACCTGCCGAAATGTGCGCTTCCGCGGCCTGCTCCAGCGCCGCGGTCAACATGCCGCGCGAAATGCCGTCGAGTGCTTCTTTCCAATCTTCGGCGAAGGCTTCGTTGAATTCGGGCAGCGGCTTCGACGGATCGAAGCGCTTGGCGTACTCCGAGCGGAGACGCCAGAGTTCGCGCGGAGCGTACTGCGCGAGGAGCATGATGCGCTTGTTGACTTCGTCGAGCTGCGCGTCGTAACCACGGAACGCCGCTGCGTCGCCCGACTCTTCAAAGAGCGTGCGCATGCGGAAGAGAATCTCTTGCGCGACAAGCCAATCGCCATCCTTCTGTGCCGTCGCTTCGGCGGTCTCGGCCTTCGCGAAGAGTTCGCGCATTTCAGGAAGATCGAGCGCAGCGGTCCAGTTGTCGGAGAGCGTTTGCAGCTTGACCGCGGCGGTGAGCGCCTTCGTCGTTTCGCCTTTCGCCGACGCTTCCTTCATTTCTTCAAGCGCCTTCGCGCGATCGGCGTCACGCACTTTCGTGCCTTCGTCGACGTGCGCGTTGCGGACCGCGATGAAATCACGCAAGCGCTTCGCTTCGAGCGCTGCGACCGATGGCGGCACATTCGCGAGCGCCTTCTCCACGGTGTCAAGATCGCCAGATTTTGCGGCGTTCCACACCATGTCCGACCAACGAGCGATGTCAATCGAGTCGATCGAATCGACTGGACGCCCTGCAACCTGCGGCACTGCGGCTTCCGACGCGGGCGCGGTCGCGGTCGCGGGCGGAACAGCACATGCGGACGCGACACCGGCGGCGGCGAATCCACTCATCAACGCAGCGCCCAAAACGAGCGCTGCAGGTCGGCGGATGCTTCGGAAGAACGTGTTTCGATTCAACTGCATGGGGGCTCCATCGGTGTTCGCAGCCGGTTGAGGTGCGCGGTTTTTTCGCGGGATTCCTCGTTGACCACTTCAATTTCGGCCGTCACAGCGGCCCTTCGAACTCTCGCACTTCGGTCGTTCGCCCTCGGAAGTTCAAAGTGTCTCACAAACTTGGCGAAGCTGGGGCGATGGTGTACCGTTTCTATCGGTCGTCGGTGCAGATTCCGATACGAGAGTGCTGAGTGAGGCGGCCGCGTGCGGGCGCAGACAAGCGGTGGACCGCCCCTGGCCAGCCATGCCCCGCACAGGGCGGCACCTGGCGGGGCCCCGCCAGCCGAACCCCCCCCCAAACCAGAAAACCCC
>JBEIJG010000382.1:0-3522 GCA_040380385.1 Phycisphaeraceae bacterium
ATGGCACGTGCCGTGCACCATTACGGTCGAGCTCAACGCCGCAATCCCGGCACCTCAACCCGCGTGCCCGGCAGCAAATCACCCTCAAGTCGACCCACGCGACCGAGTGAGTAGATCACCGTCGCCTCGGCGGCCGCATTCGCCCACGGGTACTTTTCCCGTGCGAGCCGGACCGCGCGGTCGCGCGCGTTTTCGTCGGGCTTGTACCGCGCGTGCTGTTCGCGCGCCGCTTTCGCACCGTCCGCATCACCGAGCATTTCGCACGCGCGGTTCACAAACCACCACGTCGGCGCTTGCTCAGGATCGACTGCGAGCGAACGCTGCGCCACTTCGCGCGATTCCTTGCCAACGCCGTGCGCACGCCCTCGTCGGGCGTCGCGAGTGCCTGCTCAAGCAGCACTTCGGCCAGTTCGTTCAGGACACGCACATCGATCGAGAAGTCGAACGCACGCTCGCGCGCACCCGCGAAGTCCGTCGCGAGCACGCGTTGGAAACCCTCCGCAGCTTTCGCGAAGTTTCCGTTCTGCTTGTCGACGAGCGCCGTGAAGTACGCGACCGTCCACGGCGACTTCACTCCTTCGCCGCCCGCTGGCACGAGGAGCGCAGCCGCGTCGTTGAGTCGACCCTCACGGATCGCGAGCCGCGCACGCGCCAACGCACCAACTGCAGGTTCAAGCGCCGCAACGCGCGCGAACGCTTCATCGGCCTGTCGCAGCGCACCACGTCCCGTGCCGCGGTCACTCTCGCGGAAGAGCCCGATTCCGTAGTCGTACCAACGCTGCCACTCGGGAATTGCATCCGGTGCGGAGGTCGCCTCGCCGTACACGCGACCATCTTGGCTACGCACCGGCAGAACGATTTCGTCGCGTGCGAGCACCATCACGGGGTAGTCGTTGACGCGCGTTGCACCTTCGACGAAACGCAGATAGGTCGTATCAAACTTGCGATAGCGCACTTCACTCTCGATGCGGAGCGGCGCCGCCGCGTCCGCCGGAACGTCGAGAAGGAGATGCGTGACATCACCCGCGCCCGGCGGAATTTGGTTGTTGTAGAGCGGGAGGAAAATGTCCTGCGGATTGCGTCGATCGATGCGATTCCCTTCGCGATCAATGACGAACGCGTTGAACATGCGCGACCATGGATCGAGTTCGCCGGTTGCTTGATCGAGGCCCCCACTCACGCCAACGACGCGCACGTCGCGATCTGCTGGCTCAAGCGTCGCACGCGTCCACAGCCAAACCTCGTTCGAATCTGCGGTTCCCTGCGTGAACTCGTGCCCGATATCGAGCGTTCGGACGACAACTTCAAGCAAGTACCGCTGACCTGCGTCGAGTACGGGCAATTCTGCGCCGATCACGCGCAACGCTCCGTCGATCGCACCGCCCTCGCGCACCGCGAAGAGGTCGACACGTACCGTTTTCGCGTTGAACGCCGCGTGACCCGCGACGATCGCCGCATGCGCGTCCGCGGCCATTTCGCTCGCCATCTCATCGGGAAGTTCGGTGCACGTTGCGCCTGGAAGCATCGCGCAGGCCGATTGGTCGATCGCCTTCGAAAGTGCCGTATTCGCGCTTGGAAACGCGTGCGACAACACGCTGCGCACGCCACTTCCATCGCGATCGCGCGCGGCGAAGTCGTCGCTCGGCACCGCCTGCATGTGACACGTATTGCACGAGATCGCAGCCTTCTCGGGGTAGTACCAACCAAGCGCGCCATGCCCGCTGCGCCCAGACGCAAGGAACGACCCGTAGTGATCTTGCCCACGCAACCACTTGTAATCGTTCAATGGCTCGGGCAAGAAGACCTTGTGGCACGATCCACAGAATTCGCTCGAGCGGTGCACTTCCGGTTTCAGGAACGTGCGCTTGTGGAACGACGGCTTCGCCTTCACGAGCTGATTCGAAACCCACTGCAGCATCTCCGAATCGCTGAAGGCAAACGGATAGTGCGGGCTCTCTTCAATGGTGTAGTCAGCGTTGCCTCGCGGGCTATCAATCGACACGATGCCGTGGCAAACCGTGCATGTGATGCTCGCGCGGCCGAGCGGATCGTTCGCAACGTCGTACGCAGGGTCGTCCCACTTCGACTCCTCGAACGCTCCTGCAAAGAATGGGACCGGATCATGGCAACCTGCGCAGAAACGCGCGTCTTGCACATTGCCGTCCTTCTTGAACGCCTCTGCGCGCGTCTCGCGCACACTCGCTGCGTAGAACGGATTGTTGAACGAACTCGTCGCATGCACCGAATGCGCCCACGAATGCACCACATCGGCGTGGCACTCGAGGCAGTACTCGTTCGCCATCAAGCCCTTGGCCGGGATGAAGCCGCCCGTCGAAGTCTTTGCGAGCGACGGCTCGAAGTAACTCGCGCCATCTTCCGGAACGCGCGGCGCGCGCTCGGGAAGCACGACGTGCGCGAGCGTGGCGACCACCGCGACGCCGGCGGCAACCGCTGCCCACCGCGCACCAACCGCCCACTTGATGCGACGGCCTGAGAGTCGGTGCAAAACAAAGAGCCACGCCGCGACGAACGGCGCGATGACATGCACCCAATACACGATCTCGCGCGTCGTCGGTTCGCGGACACCGATCGTCGTGCCGCCAAATTCCACGCGCGTCAGTGCAACGCCCGTCGCGAGCAAGACGATCGCTGCGACAAAGGTCGCGATGCCCGCCGCGATCGCACGCGGATTCGGACGGTTGGCGACGTTGCGCCAGTGTAGTGCGCCGAACACAATCGTCGGCACAACAATCGCAAATCCAAGCACAAGATGCGCGAGGAAGTTCACGAGGTAAAAGCGGTTCTCGAGCGTTTCGCCAGTCTTCCACTGCAGGAACGTCACAGCGCCGAGGTAGACGCTATTGACCGCCAACAACGCGAACAGCCCGAACACCGCGGCAAGAAGCCACTTCAGTTTCGGACCAACCGCTGGGCGGAACTTCGACATACGCGCACTCTATCGACCGCTCACCGCCCGCCCATCGGTCGCGTGCGCAATATCTCCATCGCCGCGGGTTTTGTGCCCGGCAACGGTTCGATCGTCTCGCCGTCCTTCGTGAAGAGGTCCATGTCCTTGCACCAGCCGCGGACTTCGAGGATGTAGCGACGCGTTGTTCCCGCGGGTGCTTCAGCGGGAATCCCGGCAGAAACATCAGCGGGCACACGGAAATCAACCGTCACCTGCTCGCCTGGCCCGAAGACCGCGAGCGACTCGTCGCCACCACGCACGAGCTCCGCGACATCGCCGAGCTCCGTGTAGAGCCCGAATTGGAATCGGCAATCCCACAGCGGCAATCGGTCGGCGTCGTCGTAGTACGGCTGCTTCTGAGGACCAGTCGTGCGTCGCGCGAAACCGACCGACGCAAGCTGCGCGCGAGCGAGCGGAAGATCATTGGGCACCGCAGGCAGCGGCTCGCGTGCAACCAGCCGCACGCTGTCGAAGTAGACCTCCATGTTCGTCCGCATGCGCAGTGCATTGACGCCTGCGGGCAGTTTCTCTCGCGGAATCGGCAACGCCATGCG
>JBEIJG010000383.1:0-3519 GCA_040380385.1 Phycisphaeraceae bacterium
CCGATCCGTCGCCGATGGTGTTGGGGCCCGTCTCGACCGAGATCGATCCGCTTCCGAATCTGTCGAACGATCTCGCGAGCGACAATCCGAACGAAAACAGTTTCGGCGCGATTGAAGCTCCGGGGGTTGGTGCAATTGTCGGCCCGGGCGGCGCGGGACGTGGCATCGGTATCGGCAGCGGTAAAGGTGGTGGCGGTACGAGCTTCTTCGGGATCGGCGGTCGCGGTTCGCGCTTCGCGTACATCGTCGACGTTTCGGGTTCGATGGAGCAAGACAACCGAATTCAAACCGCGCTTTCCGAACTCGCGCGATCGATCTCCGCGCTGCCCGACTCTACACAGTATTACGTCGTGCTCTACTCAAACGGCGCGATCTTGCCGCCGTGGGACACCGGAAATTGGCTTCGTTCGACGCGTTCCAACATCGCGCGCACGCGCCAGTGGCTGCAAGAGCAACTGCCGCAAGGTGGCACGTACCCACTGCAAGCTTTCGAGCGTGTGTTCAATTTGCCGTCACCCCCCGACGTCGTGTTCTTCTTGACCGACGGGGAGATTCCCGCTGATACGCCGTATCACGTGAAGGACTTTGTCGACAAACTGAAGCGCGACGTGATCGTGAACACGGTCGGGTTCTCAAGCGAGGCAGGCAAAGATCCGCTCATGCAAATCGCGAAGGAAAACCGCGGTGTTTTCCGCTTCGTTCCAGCCGGAGCGGGGGTGCGGCCATGACGCGCGCGCTTCACATCGGCATCGTTGCAGTCGCCGCAAGTTTCTTCGCACCGACACACGCACTGGCAGATATCACCGTCATTCTTCGCGGCGGTGTCGAGCCGGTGAAGGGTTTGAACGCCATCGCGGCGCTCCGTGGACTCGAGGTTCAACAGGGGACGTCGAAGGCTGCGGTCATCATTCCATGGGACATGGTGCGCGATGTCGAAGGCGCAACGATCTCCGGCCTCGAGAGTGAACTCGCGATTGGTCAAGATCTCTGGCGAGGCCGCATTCGCGTCGAGCGCGGCGATGAGGCGTTGGCGGAACCGCTCTTCGTCAAACACTGGGATCGCTTTCGCTTGCAAGATGGCCCGACGACCGCGGTGATCGCCGAGGGACTTCTGCGCTGCGCTCTTGCAAAGAACGAGCTGCGCGCCGCGGTCGAGCCGTGGTTTGTGTGTCTGCGCATCGGTTCGAATGGCGAACCGTCGCGGTACTCCGATCTTCCTGGCGTACTCGACGATACGACCGGTTTACTTCCTGAACTCTCGCCGTTTCTGCCCGCGTCCATTCGCACCGATTTGGCCGGCGCACTCCGCGATGCAGCGACATCGATGTCGGCAGCGCAGGCAGGTGTTGCGAATGAAGCGACGACGCGACTCTCGCGCATCCTCGCCGCATCGGAACGCGACGCGAAGCCCACGCCGGTTGCAGAATTGAGCCGCGATGCAGCGCCAGCGGTGCGCGCGCTTGGTCTGATCGAAGCGATTGTCTCGGCGCCAGATGCCCGCGCAGCTGCGAAAGCTGTCGCCGAGTTTGAGCGCATTCTGCCCGAAGCTCCGGCGTACCTTTCCGCCTGGAAGTTCGCAGCGGCGGGCACGCATGCTGCGCGCATGGCACGCGCGACCACGGGTGACGCGCGCAATCGCGCCTTGGAGGAAGCAGCGCTCGCATTTCTCGCGGTTCCTGCTTCGGGACTCGACAAGACAGGCCTCGTCGATGCGTATGCACTCGAGGAAGCGGTCGCGCTCTTGAAGGAGTCGGGCGACAACGTGTCCGCCGCGCAGGTTGCGACGATTCTTGAGGAGAAAGTGCGTGATGCGCGGCTGCGCATGAACGCAAGGTCGGATCAAACGCGAGGGACTCCGTAACTCGTCTCCACGCGCCGAAATCAAAGCCATTGCAACGAAACACTCCGCGCGCTTCCGTCACCGAGCCGCGCCACAACAGAATCACGATTCGAAGTGAGCCACGACATGCAGAACCTCATTCCCAACATCCTCATGCAAGCCGCTGAAGCGGAGTCGAAGGGCGGAGGATCGCTCCTCAAGTTCATCACCGGCGGCGGCATCATCGGTTACATCATCGTGATTTTGTCGGTGGTCGCGACGGCCTTCGTCATCATCCACTTCGTGCAGATTCGCCGCACGGCGCTTCTCCCGACTGAGAAGGTGCAAGCGGTGCGCGAGATGGTGGAACGTGGCGATCTTGAAGGCGCGCTTGAATATGCGGCACTTCCTGCGAATGACTGCTACTACCTGCGTGTGATTGCCGCTGGTTTGAAGCGCTTCCTCCGCTCGCCCTTCGGTGCATTCGAGATTAAGGCTGCGATGGAAGAGGCGGGCGCAGAAGAGACCGCGAAGCTCTATCGCACGATGGACGTGATCGCGACGATCGGCTCGGTCGCGCCACTTCTCGGCCTCCTCGGCACCGTGCAAGGCATGATCGGCGCGTTCGACACCGTCGCAACCGGTGCTGCAAACAACGCGAGCTACTACGAAGAACTCGCCTCGAACATCGCGATCGCGCTTATCACGACATTCCAAGGACTCGTCGTCGCCATTCCCTGCGTTTCGATTTACGGCTACCTGCGCAATCGCGTGGACGCGCTCGCAGGTGAATGCGCGGGGAACGCCGAAGAAATCGTGACGCTCGTTGAGAAGGGTGCGCGCAAGAGCGGGAAGTGATCCTGTTGGCGCGTCGTACAACAGCGTGCATGGACGACGACACAGACGAATCGAAAGCCTGCCAGATCCTGCTGAAACGAAGCCCGAACCGTGCGATTCCAAAAGTCCAACTCCAGCAACCGAGCCGTCGTCATCTACATGACCCCGATGATCGACATCGTGTTTCAGTTGCTGATCTTCTTTCTTGTCACCGCGCAGATGGCGCAAGTGACGAGATCTGATCTCGATCTTCCGAAGGAGAAGGGCGAAGAGTCGAAGGAAGTTGAGCAAGCAGGACTCACCATCAACGTGCTCGCCGATGGAAGTATCGAGGTCAACGGTTCGGTGGTCTCGCTCGAGGCGCTCGATGCATTTGTGGATGAAGCGATTGAACGCGCAGGCGGCGTTGACCGGTTGAAGCCGCTGATTCGCGCCGATCGCTCGGCAGATGCCGCGCAACTCAATGCTGTCTTCAATCGCTTGAGTGGCCGCGGTCTCACCGCGATTCGCCTCGCGACCGAAAGGAACGGCTGACATGCGATTCAAACGCCAAGGCGGCGACCGCAAGCCAGAACTCAATCTCGCGTCGATGATCGATGCGACGTTCCTTCTGCTTTCGTTCTTCATCTTCACGACGGGCGCGGGCTCGAACGAGTCGAAACTCTCACCAAATCTGCGGGTTCAGCAGGGAACCGACGCGAAGGACGATCTCGAACCACAGGTTGTCGAAGTACTGCGCGTCGATGGACAGATCGTCTATCGACTTGGCTCGGCCGATCATCCGACGCGCGAACTGCTTGCGGCGGCGTTGAAGGAACTTCCGCTCGATCGTGGGCTCTTCGTGCGCGTCTATCCAGGTGTCG
>JBEIJG010000384.1:0-3504 GCA_040380385.1 Phycisphaeraceae bacterium
CGGCAAACCACTCTCGCCTGAAAACTTCCTTCGCTGGGACATCGCGAGCAGCGGCAAGAACCCAGATGGCGCCAACGGTGCACAAGAAGGCGAACTTGTCTTCACGTGGGGACATCCAGGATCCACCAATCGCTTGTACACCGCAGAGCATGTTCAACACATGCGTGATGTCGAAGAACCCATGCGACTCAAGCGTCTTTGGCGAAGCGAAGTGAAACTCGCGACCTTCATGGGGCGCAGTGCAGAGAACAATCGCATCGCGCGAGAAGACTTTTTCGGTGTGCAGAATGGCCGCAAATCAACGCAAGGATTGTTGGATGCGCTTCAAGATCCAGCGCTCGTCCGCGAAAAGTTCGCGCATGACGCGGAGATCGCACGCAAACTCAAGGGCACCGAAGCCGGAGAACGATTCGAGCGTGGACGCCGCAAGATCGTGCAGTCACTCGACGCTTGGAACAAACTCGCGCCCAATTACTTCGCGTTCGAACGTTGGCGTGCGGGCGACCTTGCAGGTCTCGCACGAACAGCGATTCGAATTGTTTCCGAATCAGAGAAACCGAGCGACCAACGACTCGCGGAATACAGCGACGGGAACCGCGCCTCGCTCGAATCGTTTTTCTATTCACCCGCACCGATCCAACCCGATCTCGAGATCGAACGACTCTCGTCGTGGCTGTCATCACTCGCGGAAGAACGCGGCCTCGACGATCCGACTGTTCAGAAGCTGCTCGATGGAAAGAGCCCGCGCGCACGCGCAAGCGAACTCGTGCGCGGAACGCAGCTTGCCGAAGTCGATGCGCGTCGCACGTTCGCGCAGATGACAAAGAACGACCTCGCTAAGGCGACCGATCCGATGATTCGCTTCGCGATTCTTTGCGACGGCGAAGCGCGCGCGGCGCGAACCGCATGGGAGAACGAAGTCGAAAGTCTGCAAGAATCGGGATATTCCGACGTCGCTGACGCGCACTTTGCTGCGTTCGGCGAAAGCGTCTATCCCGACGCGACATTCACACTGCGCATGAGTTACGGCGTTGTCGCCGGTTGGACGACCGATGAAGGGGCGAAAGTTCCCGCGTTTACGACGATCGGCGGCACGTTCACGCGCGCGGAAGCTCGCGTGGGCGACCCAGCCTTTGCGCTCCCGAAATCGTGGCTCGATGCACGCGCACGACTCGACTCGAGCGTTCCCTTCAACTTCGTCTCCACCAACGACATCATCGGCGGCAACTCGGGATCACCGATCGTCGATCGTGACGGCGATATCGTCGGACTGATTTTCGACGGCAACTTGGATAGCCTCGCAGGAGATGTGATCTACGACGGCGCTCGAAACCGCGCGACATCCGTCGATGCTCGCGGAATGTTGCACGCGATGCGCGTGGTGTATGGCGCAAACGAACTCGTCGACGAGATGCTCAACTCGACAAAGCAGCCGATCACGCCGTAAGCCTTCGAACATCAACAACGCTCGCGCGCGACCAAGATGCGAGTACGCTGTGCGTATGAAGTTGCACCGTGTCTTCACGCTCGTTTGCACGCTCGTCACATGCACCGTCATGCTCGTTGCAGAGCAGGCGATTGGCTCGCTCGCGCATGCGCAAGCAGCTGCGCACGCTGCGCCGCCGGCGACCACCTCGTCCATTCCGACGATCGACGCTGCGTCGATTCGTGCAAACATCGCCGCATTTGCTTCCGATGAGTTCAACGGTCGCTCGTTTCGAAGCGAAGAAGGAAAGCGTGCTGCGCAGTGGGTTGCAGAAAAACTTGCAGCAGCCGGTGCAAAGCCGCTCGTCAAAGGCGCGGATGGGCGCGAATCGATGCTCGTTCCAATTGGTCGCATGCCTGCAGCTGCGCCGAATGTCGTCGCGTGGATTCCTCCGCGCGGAGCAAATCCAAGCGGTGAGTTTCTTCTGGTCACCGCGCACTTCGATCACCTGCCGCCGAAGTCGACCGCAGGCGACGATGAAGACAAGATCTACAACGGAGCCGATGACAACGCGAGCGGTGTCTGCGGCATGATCGCAGTGGCGGAAGCACTGAAAGACGATGCACTGGACGTTGGAGTTGTGTTCGTCGGATTCACCGGCGAAGAAGCAGGACTCGTTGGAAGCCGCGCGTTCGTCGAAGAAGAAACCGTGCCAACAGCGCGAATTCGTGGCGTATTCAACATGGACATGATTTCGCGTCAACCAGATGGCGCGATCCGTCTCGATGGCGGCCCCAAAGGCAAGCCGCTCGTTGATCTGCTTGTGCGACTCGCGCCGGAAGTCCCGCTTGAGATGAAAGTCGACACGCATCCGGATTGGCTCGATCGCAGCGATCAAGGCGCATTCTTGCGTGTCGGCATTCCTGCTGTTCTCTTCAGCTGCGAAGACCACGAGGACTATCACCAAGTTTCGGATCACGCGGACAAAGTCGATGCGGTACTCGCGGCGAAAGTCGCGTCGCTCGTTGCGGGTGCGGTACGTGTGTACGCGCGCGAAATGGCGCCGCGGTTCGATCGATCACCCGTGCTCGCGGACGATGGCTCGCAGCGGCGCACGCTTCGTGTTGGACGCACGATGCCAAACGCACCGTATTGGAAGCCTGCCACGCGCCGCGCGCCTGATCGTGGGCTTGACGCTGCGATTCTTGAAGCGATCACGAAAGCGACGGCGCTTCGTGTGGAGGAAAAATCCGTACCGATTGGCGGTGAACTCGCTGCGCTCCGCGCGGGCGAAGTCGATGTCGTGCTCAACGGCGTCGGAATCAGCGCAGACGCCGACACGGGGAAGCAGCCGGATGTGAGGGCGACCGCGAATGAAATGACAGGCGATGCAAAGGACGTCGAGAACGATCAACTCCTCGCTATTCCGTACCTCGGCGCAAGCGGCATCGCACTCCTCGTACGGAAGGACGACACCATCACGGCGACGGATCTTGCGAAGAAGCGCGTGGCCGTACGTACTCGCACTGCCGCAGATGCGTGGGCAACGCGGCAACAACTTTCAAACGTCGGGCGTAGTACCGAGCCCGATGGAAGCATCACATCGAAGCTCGAGAAGGGTGAACTCGATGCGTTCATCGGTGATCTCTTGGCGCTTCGCGCACGACAACTTCGGAATCCAACGTTGCGTGTCATACCTATCGCGCGGGAAGCATCGGGCATCTGGCTGCGCGCAAGCGACGAGACGCTTTACGTTCGACTGATCGAAGCACTCGAAACTCTCTCGCGCGACGACACCATCCGTGACATCGAAGCGAAAAACGGCGCCACGACGCACGCGCTCATCGCGCAAGATCGAGGACAAATGGTTGCGTTTGATCGTTTTGGCACAGTGCTTTGGAAGAGACCATCGCCGCACAACGCGCATGACTTCGCGGTTTTGTCGAACGGAAACCTTCTTGTGCATGCCGCTGCAAATCGCGTCATTGAAGTGAGTGCAACCGATCCGACCGCGCCGATCATCTGGGAGTGGACGGCGAAACCTGTCGCGCCCTACACCGGCACCGTTGAAATCCACG
>JBEIJG010000385.1:0-3497 GCA_040380385.1 Phycisphaeraceae bacterium
ATTGGTCGCAGGTTGCGAACCCTGATCCAACGATGACATGGAATGCGAAGACGCAGCGCTGGACCGCAACCGTGCCGTTGCTCGCGAGCGCGACGCACCTCGACCTCGTCTTCAACAACGGAGCAGGCAGTTGGGACCACAACGGCGGCGCCGATTGGCACTTCACCGTGACTGGCACGCAACCGCCGAATGAGTGGACGATGAATGGCATCGTCGATGCGGATGCGGTGCTTGTTGCGCAGAACGCCGCGGGTAGTCGCCGCGTGTGGGCGGGCATCAAGGGCACGACGCTCTACGTCGCGACCGAAGACGCCGGTGAAGGCGACGACGTCTTCGTCTTCGTCGCTGCGAATGCGCCGGGCGCGCTGCGCGCAGCACCTTGGTCGAAGGGTGGGCAAGTCGCGTCGTGGAGCGCGTTCCTCGCCGACGAGAACGACAACGACTACGAAGGTTGGTTCAACGCGCTCGGCGCGACCTTCACCGGCGCGGGCAATCCGCAGGCGTCGTCGGGGCCGAATGGCGGTGTCGTCGAAGGAACGATCGACCTCGCGGCGTACCTCGGCGCAGTACCGGCGGAAATCGCGCTGGCAGCCGGGCCGTTCGCACCAGGGAACGCTGGCGCGCTCAAGAGCGCACTGCAGGCGCCTGCCGCCGTGATCGCGAACGGAAATCTCGAGGCGAACGAGTACCTCGTGCTCGACACCTGCGCGATCACGATCCCTGCGGCCGGTGCGAGCGCGGGCGCATGCTGCCCCGCCGATCTCGATGGCGATGGCACCGTCGGCGCGTCTGATCTCAGCGCCATGCTGAGCGCTTGGGGCGCGACGGGCGCGAACCCGGCGGATCTCGACGGCGATGGCTCGGTGGGCGCAGCCGATCTCGCGGCGCTGCTCGCCGCGTGGGGCGGGTGCTAGGTTCTGTCAGACAGAGCCGAAGCGAGGGGCGCTTTCCGAGATCGATTCGACCGTGACGCTATCGTGCGCCGAGCGGCCGAAACTCGTGCTTTCGGTGCTATCGGCGAATCTGTCGGTCAGAACCTCGCGGGAATTCTCACCCCATCTGCGAGAAGGAGGCCTCTCGCGCGGAGTACGGCTGCGCGGGCAGTCCCCCGAGCAACGCACCCCAACTGAAGACATTCATCCCGAGAGAACCATGCGCCTCACCTCTACCGCCGCCCTTCTCCCGCTCGCCGTCGCAATCTCGGCACACGCCGCCTTCACGGGGATCACCGTGACCGCCACCACCGGCCCCTCGTCGACCCCGCTCGGCGCCACCACGATCTACCGCATGTGGGCGAACTTTGATGCGACGGGTGGAGGCGTCCAGTCGGTCAGCAACTTCCGCATCATCGCGCAGACTGGGTTCACCGGCTTCGTGCACAACGACAACTATTCGGGCGGCGGCTACTCGATCGTCGGCGGCAGTTGGCACACCGGCTTCAGCAATGCGGCGTTCGGCGCCACCGATTCGTGGGTGTGCCTCACCGAGCCCTCGACCTTCCCGTCCTACTCGGCGATCGCCGACGGCACGACGTGGGCGATCCCCGACTACGCGACGAACGCGCAGATCCCCGGTATCTCCGGTGCCGGAGTCCGGTGGAGCAGCGATCCCTCAGGCCCCTACTTCAATGTCGGCGGCCAACAACTGCTCGGCCAGTTCGTCATCGCCTCAAGCGCGCAGGTGTGCCTCGCGGCAACATGCTGGGGGTACTCCACAAACAGTTGGGTTGGCGGCGGTCCGACCTTCAACACCAACGTCGCCTTCGACTTCAACGGCAACTGCGTGCCCGCACCAAGCGCGCTCGCGCTGCTCGGTTTCGCCGGGTTCGCGCGACGTCGCTCGCGGTGAACGAGCGCCTGCGCTACGACACCTGCAGGAAAAGCCGCGGCCGCGAAGCGCACGAACGCACTATGCGAACGAAGCGCCTCACGGCCGCGGAAATCGAATGATCTGTGCGACGACGATGCAGTGCATCGCCTGCGTTTCAGCGGCGACGACGACATGCGAGACCCGCGACGCCGAGCAGCGCCATCGCGCCCGGTGCCGGAACCTGCACAACCTCGACGAAGAACGAGCTGTTGAAGCCGCGCACCTGGTACTCCGCAAGGTTGCCGTTGAAGAGGCTGCTGACATCGGTGATGCCCGCGTAAAGCGACGAGACATCGAAGTTCGTGGCGAAACCGACCGAGCCATCGGCGGCAACCGATGCGTAGGTTGGCATCAGCGATGGAAGCGCGGATAGGCCCTGCGGATCGAAGTTCGGATCAACGCGCATGCGATACCCCGCATCGCCGAAGGTGCCCGTGTTGTCGATGATGATTTGGTTGAGACCGCCGAAGTCGTCGAAGCGGAGTCCGCCGCCACCGACGCCAAAGCCGATCGACGCGCCGGTGATGAACGAACCGCCGATTCGATCCGCAGGTTGCAGCACGGCTTGCGTGTACGGCTGCGCAAACGGTCCGCTCTGCACGATGCTGCCGATCTGGACAGTGATCGCGTAGACATTGCCACCATTCGCGCCTGCACCTGCGCCACCGATCAACTGCGCGCTCCAGCGGCCGCGGATCGCTGCGTTCGCACCGAACTGGCCAATCAGCGTGCCGGTGTCGGCGATACCGCCCTGCTTGTTGATACCGGCCGAGTACGACACGTTTCCGCCCGTGCCGGAAAGCAGCACCGATGCGGTGACGGGACCGGAGATGACGGCGGCACTGGCGAGCGAGGCACAACCAGCGACCGCGAGGGATGACAACAGAACGAGCGACGATGAACGCATGAGGAACTGCTCCAATGGGGCAAGGGATGGAGTCCCGCGGAACGGTCGGGGTGACAGCGCCGATGGACAGGAGGATGCGGCCGCTTGGAAGCGCGGCCGAGGGACCTCCCGACGGTGACTCCAACCGTGGGACTGGCAAACGCAATGCTGCGCACACGCGAAAGGAACCTGCCCGGGCTCATTCAATCGGATGAGTATGCAGGATCGCGAAGGATCGCGCGGGTCCGTCTCTACGCTGCTTCCCTCGCGCGCGCTACCCGCGCCCGAGTCCAAGCGTCGCGGCGACAAGTTGCTGCCGTCCTTTGACGCCGAACTTCGCGTAGCAGTGCTGCGCGAGCGTTGCGACCGTGGGGCGCGCGATGCCGAGTTCACGACCGATGTCGGCGAGCGAACGGCCCGCGAGCAAGAGGTCGAACACTTCGCGTTCGCGTGCTGTGAGCGCGTTGAACGATGTGGCCGCGCGATGCCGTCGTGCATACGGCGTGTTCTGGCGTCCATCCACTTGCACCAGCGCTGGCGGCGGAAAGTCGCCGCGGATCGGCACGATTGCGAACGAGACGTGATAGTTGCACGAAGCAATCGAGTGAGACGCCCCTCCGCGCGGTGATGTCGAGCCAGACTTGCCGCGATCCGCGCGCGCATGACGCGCGTTCACACGCGACATGAGGAGATCGAGCATGCCAACAATCGCTGTGCCGCGTTGGATTTTTCCAAGTTCTGC
>JBEIJG010000386.1:0-3480 GCA_040380385.1 Phycisphaeraceae bacterium
ACTCTTGCGCGCAGAGGCAGCGGCACGTGTGCTCGCAGATCCAAATGCCGCTGAGTTGATCAGTTTGCTGGAGGAGGGCGCTCCCAAGGCATCGGTGCTCGCATCGATCACTGGACTGATGGGCGGCAGCTCTGTGAGTGTGCTCGACCTTTATCGCGCATGTTCGATCGGTGGCGACGCAGGCTTGAAGCGTGCGTGGGATTGGATCTCGCGCATTCCGCTTGGGAGCGATGTCGCCGGCGACGACGCCGATACCCACTATCAACGCGCGTGTGACCGGTGGAAGGCGCTTGAAATTCCGATGACGGCCGACAAAAGGGCACCGAAGCCGCGCTCGAGTTGGGCCAAGGCTCATCGCGTGATTCTCGAGGCGCTTGAGCGGCGCGATTTTCGCAAGCTCGCGGCGCAGGGAATCCTTCAACGACTTGATCGAAGCGAGCCCTACGATCGATACTCGCCGCCCCAAGCGTGGATCGACGCGTTCGGGCTGATTCGTCCGCACCTTCGCGCGGGGCTTCTCGCGCAGGTACGAAGGCGCATGGAAGGAGCGCTTGAGGTCATGCCCCTCGCCGATGCGGCGCTTCGAGAATTGCAGGTAGATCGCGGCACTTTCACCTTCGGCGATGTTGGGCTTGGCGTTGCGCGGGCGGCGTTGCGCGAGGGGTCGCGTGTTTCGAACCCATCGATACTGCGGAGCGCTCTCGGTGCTGACATCGCAGATCTCGCGATCGATGAAGCGCAGGACACGAGTGCAGAGCAATTTGCAGCACTTCGTCCGCTGATTGAGGATGTTCTTGCGGTCGAACGACTTCCCGATGGCACGATCGCACGTCGAAGCGACTTGCCGCTCGAAGCGCAGAGGGGTCGTTTCCTCGTGGTCGGTGATCCGAAACAGTCGATTTACGGGTGGCGGGGCGGAACACCTGGTCTCGTGCATGAAATGCAGAAGCGCTATGCGATCGCGCTTGAGGATGACGCGCCGCTTCGGAAGAGTTACCGATCTTCGAAACTCCTGATGGATTTCGTCAATCGTGTTTTTTCAAATCTCGTCGACGATGTGGTCCCGATGGTTGAAGACGCAGAGCATCGTCAGCCGCTTTTGTCGATTGGCGAGTTTGTCGCGCGAGAGCAACTCCCTGCGGAAGTGACCGAAAGTGCGTTCGTTCGCGCGCTCACCGAGTGGCGCTTTGAGCCGCATGAGGCGCACGATCTCAAACTCAGTGGCAGCGTGCATGCATACGTGTACGGCAAGGCAAAGTCGGTAAGCGATGGAGAAGGCGCAGACGGTCAACCCGGTGTCGCGGACGCAGGAGAGAGGGACAAACGAGAGAGAGACAATCGAGAGAGAGACAACCGAGAGAGAGACAATCGAGAGAGAGAGAAACGAGATGGGGACAGAGGAGATTGGGGCAAGGAAGGTGCGGGCGAGTCGGCTTCGGTGACGGCGGCGGAGCGCGCAGCGAGCGTCGCGGCACGGTTACATCGCGCGCACCCCGATCGAACGATCGGAATCTTGGTTCGAACCAATCGCGTCGCGAACGACGTGATAGAGGCGCTGCGAATGCAAGGTGTGCCCGCGAGTGACGAAGGCCGAGCCACACTGCTCGATTCTCCAGCGGTCGTGGGGCTGATCCAGTGCTTGCGACTGATCGATCAGCCGGGTGATCGCATCGCGCACTTCCTCGCGTCACGTGGACCAATCGCGAGCATCACGGGACTCAGTCCGCTCGAAAGTGCACCCTCGCTCGCCGAGGCACTGCGCGACGCGGTACGTTTCGCAACCGAACTTCGCTCGAGGATCGCAGACGAGGGATTGGCAACGGTGTTGCGCGGGTTCGTCGACCAACTTGCAGCGCAGGGCCTCTCGGGGCGCGACCGAGGACGACTCGAGCGCATGGTGGCGATCGCCGAGGATCTCGCGGCCGAACCCCCGGCGCGACTCGCCGGATTCATCGACGCGATCGCGAACGACGAGGCCGACGCGAGTTCCGCGGATCGCATTCGCGTGATGACCGTGCACGCATCGAAGGGCCTTGAGTTTGATGATGTCATCCTTGCGTCACTCGATGATGCATGGGGTGGCGCCCCAACCGACTGGGCGTCTCTCTCCTCCGATCCGACGAAGCCTCCGCAGATGGTGGGTCCACTTGGAAATGCGGATGTTCGATATTGGGTGCCGGAGCTCGCCGTGCTCGAGCGTGATGAGCGACGACGGCGACTGCTTGACGATGTGTCACTTTTCTACGTCGCCGTGACTCGCGCTCGCGAAGGGCTCCATCTCATCGTTTCGAATGATCCTTCCGGTACGTTGCCGACCGCGGCGAAACTCATCGCGGCTGCGCTTCAGCGAACCGTCGATACACAGGACTCACTCGCAGGGGCACCGCCGTTCGCCGAGACTCGCACAAACGCCGCGCACGATCAGTCCGATCCGTTCTGGTCGGTGTCTTACGAACTCGACAGTCGTGAACACGCAACAACGGCGTCCAAGCACTCGACGGACATGAAGACTGCAGCGCCAACTCCGCCACGCGAGGAAGCGCCGTTGGTCGAAATCGTCGCGACGAGTGGCGGACGGGCCCGGCCGCCATCCTCCCATGATGCCGTTGCGCTTTGGTCGGACGATCCGTTCACCAATCCAGACATTCCGATCCGCGGAGTTCTTGTTCACGAGTGTTTCCGGGAGTTTCGTTCTATCGAAGACATCGCCGCAGCTGCAAGCTCAAACCCGCCGCAACTCGCAGAGTTCATCGCGCGTGCAGCGGAGCGCGCGGCGGTAGAGAAAGGTGTTCCTGTGCCAGCGTCGATGGTCACGGAAGCGACGCAGCTTCTCTTGCGCATCGTGCAGGGTGTTGGACGATCGGGCTCGATCGCAGAGGCGTTGCGCGCATCCCCATCTGATGAAGTTCGAAACGAGCATCCATTCTTGCGCGAGATTGCTGTCGACAGCGCTCCGAGCGTTGTCACGGCCGGCCGAATCGATCGACTCGTGCTTCATCGAGACGCCTCAGGGAAGGTGCATCGTGCAACAATCCTCGACTACAAGACGGGCGCGGTTGGGATCTCCGATGCGGTTCTGGAATCGAAGTTGATCGGGTACCGCGCTCAGATGCGTGCGTACTGCGCAGCGGTTGAAGAACTCTGGTCACTCCCGAGCGGCGCTGCGGTCGCGAAACTCCTTTTCGTTGATCGCGACGAGGTCCTCGAAGTGACCGCGCAGAACGAACTCGCGGCGGCGGGGCGCGAGCAATGCAAATGAAGCGGGTAGAGCGGGTGAGGCAACGCGTACCGACGTGAGCGCCGAAGCGGGCGTCGGTTCGAGCCTCCATGGGAACCGCGCGTCACGATCCAAAACGGAACTCGGCCCTGCGTCTGCGAGTCCTGCCGAAAGGCAAGTCTCACACGCGCAGAGCCGAGTCGCTCGGACACGCTCTTTTTCGTCAACTGGCTTCACGCAGCGGTTCCGCCTCCGCGCTCACC
>JBEIJG010000387.1:0-3475 GCA_040380385.1 Phycisphaeraceae bacterium
GAACTCGATCGGTGCTGGGCTCCAGAACGACTCGTCCGTCGTTACGGGAGCGCAGTGCAAGATCGATTGGCTTCGTGTCTCGACGTGTGCGCGCTACTCAGGCACGACATTCTCGCCGCCGGACGACTGCGATCTGATTCCGGCGGACAGTTGCACCGCATTGCTTTTCACGTTCGACGAGCCAGCCTCGAGCGGGACGCTTGTCAACAGAGGCTCACTTTCGGGGACAGCAACCATCGGCGCGGCGTGGATTGCGGGAGCGACCTCACCGACGCTTGGCGGCATGTCGGTCGATACGAACGGCAACGGCATCCCCGACGAGTGCGAGGCGCCACCCTGCCCCGCCGACATCGACAACTCCGGCTTCGTCGACGGCGTCGACCTCGCGATTGTCCTCACGAACTGGGGCCCGCCGAGCCTGAAGTACCCAGCGGCGGATGTCAACGGCGACGGCGATGTGAACGGCGCGGATCTTGCGATCGTGCTCTCCGGCTGGGGCGCCTGTCCGTAACACGCGCCGCGGTATCCTCGCTGCGTGCCTGATCTCTTCCCGACCACCGCACGGACTTGGATCGACGAGCAGTTTGCGACCATCGAACTCGGTGGCGACGCGGCTGCTGACGCGCGCGTTCGCCTGCGCAGTCACGTCATGGAACGCTACGCGCGTCCACTGTCGGCATATGTCCGCGCGACGAGCCTTGCGCGCGCGCTTTCGCTCGACGCCGACGATGTGGTCCACGACTTTCTCGCGCATCGCGTCTCGCGCGACGGCTTCTTCGAGCGCTACGCCGAGAGCAACTTGCCGCTCCGACGCTACCTCATGAACGGCGTTTTCTTCCTGTTGCGCGAGCGGCTTGCGGATCGCTCGGCGCGCGGAAACGAAGATGTTGCGGCTCTCGCGGCGCTTGAGAGTCCAGCCGCGACGAACGCGGTGGCTGCATTCGAACGTGCGTGGGCTGAGGGCATCCTCGAACTCGCGGCGGAACGGGTGGCGCAGGATTTGGAGGCGTCTGGCGACGGCCTCGCGTGGGAGATCTACCGACGACACTTCATCGACGGTCACTCGTACGACGCAATCGGGCGTGCGCTTGGACTCGCTGCGGCCGAAGTCCGCAATGAAATCCGGCGTGCGGGGCGACGGCTTGAGCGCACGCTCTTCGACATTCTGCGCGCCGAGGGCGTCTCAGAAACCGATGCCGAGGCGGAGTTGCGCCAGATTCTCCATCGTGCGACCGACCGAAACTGAATCGTGCGAAATGCTCGACAGGCGCGCGATTCGCGAGAATACGGCGCATCGCGTGGGACGCGCTCGTGGGTCGCCGCTTTCTCTCGGCGTCGCTGGAAGGACGCGAGCCTCGTGCGCTCGACACACTGTGGGTAATCGCTCCGATGACTCCGAAGGAAGCTCAACTTCTCCGCGCACAACGAGCGCTCTCGCCAGCGCGCGCGCCGTCGAGTCTTGCGCAGCGCGTGGCACACGCGGTTGTTGAGAGTCGTGGGTCGACCGATGTCGTGAGCGACATGCGGCTTGGTTCCGAGAAGACCACGCAGCACGCGCAATCCCGCACGCCGATCGCGGCACTTGGCATCTTCTTCGGGCTTTTTCTTCTGATCGCGTGGGCTGCCCCTAGCCCGCGATCCTCTCTCGGTGTGCCTCCGCCTCTCGAGCGTTCTGGGGTGGTGCCTACGGAGAATCGTCTCGTCCGTACGGCGCAGCAGGTATCGGCACAGAGTCGCGCACATCAACTTGAGGAGAACAGCATGCGAGTACTTGGTCGTACTGGATTTGTGGCGGTCGCGGCGGGCGGATTGGGTCTTGCTGCCTCAAGCATTGCGCTCGGCCAGGAACTCGTCGTCAACGGCGGATTTGAGCAGTCGGACTACGAGGATGACTGTTGTCCGATCTGTGGAAGTGGCATCACGATTCCCGGTTGGAGTGCAAACTTTGTCGATCAGCTTCGCGCTCCTGAAGCGCCCGCCGGCGAGTGGTGGGTTGATCTCAATCAGTGCAGCGCTGGGTGGATTCAGCAAACCGTACCGACGGTCGTTGATCAGCAGTACCGTCTGCGATTCTTACTTGGATCGGTCGGGTTCAGCGGTTGCACCCCAGCGGCGCGTTTGGTGCAGGTGAGCTTCGGGCCGTGGAGTGAAACGATCGAGATTCAAGAAGGCGAGGGAATTACTGCCTACGAAATCGATGTGACAGCCACCTCGGCGAAGTCTGTTCTTCGTTTCGAAGGGCTGACCGGTGGCTGCGCGAGCGGCGATCTCGACAATGTGTCCATTGAGGCCATCCTCTGCGGCGACGTCGACAACTCCGGCTTCGCAGATGCGATTGATCTCGCGATCGTGCTTGCGAATTGGGGGGTTCCAAGTCCCAAATATCCCGGCGCAGACATCGATCAAAACGGTGTCGTCGACGGCGCCGATCTCTCCATCCTGCTCTCGACGTGGGGCGCGTGTCCGTGATCGTGCGCTGACGATCATCGCCTTTGACGATCATCCCTTTGTGCGGCCAGATTTCTTCGTGGTTTTTCGCACCGTTTTTCGCACCGTCTTTCGCACCGCCTTGCGCGTCGCCGACTTCGCGGCCTTCGGAGACTTGGCGCTCTTCTTTTGAGCCTTCGCAGCCCCAGACTTACGCGCCCCAGACTTACGCGCCCCAGACTTACGCGCCCCAGACTTACGCACCTCAGACTCGCGAGCCCCAGACTTGCCGCCAAACACATCTCGCGCAAACTCCGCCACGCGCGACCACGACACGAGCGTCGTTCCCTTCAAGGCTGGCATGTCATCGCCACCGCCGTGCACGATCACGCGCTCGAACGATGTGCTCGGTGGCAGTGCGTTTGTCATGCGCTCAAGTGCGCGCGCCCACTCCGGTTGCACGGTTCGCGCGCTCTTCACCTCGATCACCGTGAGTTTGCCGTTGAGATCAACCACGAGATCGGCTTCCGCCGCATTCTGATCGCGCCAGTGGAAGATGCGCGAGCGCAGGGCGTGGGCAGCTTGAGCCTTGAAGAGTTCGCTGGCAACCCATGATTCGACGAGCGCGCCACGCAGAGGATGCGTCTCAAGCATCGTCTCGTTCGTGATTCCGAGCAGCGCGCATGCGAGTCCGGTGTCGATGAAGTGCAGCTTCGGCGCCTTGACCAGTCGCTTGTTGATGTTGCCGTACCAGCCGGGAATCAACTTGACGATGTAGGTCGCCTCGAGCACCGACATCCACGCGCGCGCCGTACTTTGCGCGACGCCCACATCGGCACCGAGTTGTGCGAGATTGAGGAGTTGCCCCGTCCGCCCCGCGCAGAGCGCGAGAAACCGCTGAAACGATGAAAGATCGCCGACGCGCAGGATGTTGCGCACGTCGCGCTCGATGTAGGTCGTGACATAGGTGTCGAACCATGTCGCGCGGTCGGGTCGCTCGGCCTTGAGCGCTGGATAGCCGCCCTCAAGAACGGCGCGTGTGAGCGAA
>JBEIJG010000388.1:0-3460 GCA_040380385.1 Phycisphaeraceae bacterium
CCTGCGCGCGGCATGCTCCCACCGTTTCCACCGCGAGAACTCGTGTTGCGCCGCATCGAACCGATCGAGTTTCCCGCCGACCATTTCGCGATGCCTCGTCTGTGAAACACATCGCGCGGAGCTCGATCAGGCGAACGCGATACCCGCCGCCGCGATCAGCAACGCAAGGCCGAGCCCTGGCAACACCGCGCGCAGGAGTTTCACATCGCCCATGATGCGTGCGACGCCAAGTTTGAAGAGCGTGTTGACCGCAAGCGCGACGAGCGTTGCGCGCACAAGCAGCGTGCCGTCCATACCGCCCGCTTCAAATTCGCGCGCAACCGAGAGCGCAATCGCATCCATGTCTGTGATCCCGCTGGCCGCAGCCACGACGAGCAGTGCGGCAGAGCCCGCGTACGCGATCGTCGCTTTGGTGACGATCTGAATCACCACAAAGACCGCGGCAAACGCAAACGCCGACGAGAGTTGCGTTGGATTCTGCGGTTTACTCGGCGGATTTGTTGCGAGCGTCGTTGAACCATGCGCGGCGGTCGCGGTGGTTGTGGCGGTCGTTGTGGAGGTGGTTGCGCCCGTCGCATCGATCGCGCCGCGCGCTCGCACATGGCTCGAAATGAAACCCGCGATGAGCGTTGCAACGCCAACACCCGCGAGCCATGGCCACAGCATCGCGAGCGCACCTTTCGATGCAACACCCACGAGGAGCATCAGTCGAAGTGGCAGAATGCCGCAGGAAAGGAGCGTGATAGCTGCAGCGTTCGCATGCGCTCCACCCGCCCGCACAGAGCGCGCCGCACCGACGGTCGATGCTGTGCTTGAGACGAGTCCGCCAAGGAGCCCTGTCGCGAGTGTCCCCGCGCGCGCGCCGAGCAGCGTCTGCGCGATGTATCCCGCGAGGCTCAACGCGACGACAAGGACAACGAGCATCCACGCCGCGCGCGGATTCACCGCATCGAACGGTCCGATTGCGCGATCGGGCAGTACCGGCAACACGACGAGTGCGAGCAAGACGAAGATGGCGATCGCGCGCACGTCGCCGGGTGCGAGTCGGCGAATCACCGCGTGGAGCGGGTCGCGAATGTAAAGGAGGAGGAAGAGTGTTCCCGCGCCCGCGATCGTCGTCGAGTAGTGACCGAGGACCGCGAGCCCGCCGAGGAGCGTCGTCGCGACCAACGCGAACGCGGTTGTGAGTCCCAAATCATTTGGTCGATCGTCATCCGTTGTTCGGCTTCGCGCGACGATGCCGCCCGTGATTCCAGCCGCAGCGGCGATCAGCGTGACGATGAGCAACGACCACGGCGTCCCTTCGCGCGGGCCGAGAAGCGCCGCGATGCCACCGATCAGTCCCGCGAGCCCGAAGGTACGAACACCCGCGACGGTGTCGGTTCGTCGCTCACGCTCGAAGCCCACGAGAAGTCCAACCCCGAGCGAGAGCGCGAGGGAAGAAACCTCGAGAGAGGAAACGTCGAAAGGAAGCGACGTGCTGCTTGCGTCCATAGGCGATTCGTTCCGCCGACGCTTCCAGTATCGGCAACTTGGCGCGTGCGCCCCCGAGGAAGCGTGCGGGCTGTCGTCACTCTCGACGCGTCACCACGCAACCTCGAGCGGCGGTGGTGGCGGCTGCGCGGCGAAATCGCGTCAAAAACGCAAGCGCCGACCCGGAAGTCGGCGCTGAGCGTGGAGAGAAGAGAGAGAAGAGAGAGAGATGCGTTTCGCCAGTGTCCCGTGATGTGTCCCGTGATGTGTCCCGTGATGTGTCCCGTGATGTGTCCCGAGATGTGTCCCGTGATGTGTCCCGTGATGCCCTGCGCGGACCTCACGGAGAGCGCGCGGTTGTCCCGACCGCGAGCGCTTTCATTCGAGACTTCACACATGTCTCGACACTTGATCTACGCACTTGAAGTACGCAGTCGGCCCACAGATCTCTCAGGAAGTCACAAAATCTCTTGCGACTTCTTCGCGTTCGCGGCTTCCCCTCCGCCACGCCGCTTGCGGTAGCCTTCCCGCCGCATGAGTGGTTCAGGTGGCACCAATCGCACGGAATCCGATCCGACCTCGCTCGCTGAGCGTCTCGCGCGGGCGGTCAATCTCGCGGATCTCGCGGCGCTTGCCGAGGCAAACATCGAGCGCACCGCGTGGGATTACTACCGCTCGGGCGCTTGGGACGAAACCACGCTCGCGCGCAACGAGTCCGCGTGGCGCGAACTTGAAATCCACTATCGCGGCATGGTCGACGTGTCCGGTCGCCACGGCCGCACAACGCTCTTCGGCCGCGAAGTTCCATGTCCGCTGGTCCTCGCACCGACCGCCATGCAGAAAATGGCGCATCCCGACGGCGAGTGCGCGACCGCGCGCGCGGCGAGCACAGCGGGTCTTCCGATGTGTCTCTCGAGTCTCTCGACGACGGCGCTCGAAGAAGTGCGCGCGGCGACCTCCGCCCCACTTTGGATGCAGATCTACATCTCGCAGGACCGAGGCTTCACGCGCGATCTCGTCGCGCGTGCAGAAGCCGCGGGAATCGATGCGTTTGCCGTCACCGCGGACACGCCCGTGTGGGGCATCCGCGAGCGCGACATGCGCAACGGCTTTCGCGTGCCAGACAACCTACACATCGTCAACCTCGAGCGTCCAGGCGGACCGACAGGTCACTCGGGCGTCGGGATCGGTGGCGCACTCTCGTGGACGATCGATGCGTCGCTGACGTGGAAAGACGTCGAAATGCTCGCATCGAGCACCTCGCGCCCGCTGATCGTGAAAGGCCTGTGTCGACCCGACGACGTGCGCGCCGCGATCTCGTCCGGCGCGAAGGGCGTTTGGATTTCAAACCACGGCGGCCGACAACTTGACGGGGCACCGGCAACGGCGGATGTCCTCGCGTCGTGTGTTGACGCGGCGCGCAGTCCCGCTGGAAACCCGGTCACGGCCATCGTCGACGGCGGCGTGCGTCGCGGCGTCGACATTCTCCGCGCTCTTGCGCTCGGCGCCGATGCCGTTGCGGTTGGACGACCAATGCTCTGGGGCCTCGGCGCTGGTGGCGAGGCCGGTGTCCGCCGCGCACTTCAGATACTGCGTGACGAGTTCGAGCTCGCGATGGCGCTCTCTGGCGTGCGTACGCCCGCGGAAATCCGCGAACTCGGGATCGACCTCGTCCGCCGTCGCGCAGCGCGTTGATCGTTATCGTGCTTCGGATGTTCGCTGCCCAACGACGACTTCTCCGAATCACGACCGTCGTCGGAGCGGTGATCACCTGCGCAGCACTCCACAAGAGTTGTGGAAAGTCCGACGCACCGAGCGCGACCTCCAACGCGAAGGCACCCAACGCGCAGAACGCCTCGCAGCGCGGCGAGCGCCCATTTCGACACGTCCTCCTCATCTCGGTCGACGGCCTGCGCCCGGACGCGCTCGAACCGCCATTTCTCGCGTCGCTGCCCTCGTTCGCGCGACTCCTTCGCGGCGCGCACAC
>JBEIJG010000389.1:0-3454 GCA_040380385.1 Phycisphaeraceae bacterium
CTGGCCGGCCTCGCTCGGAGTGAATCCTCGCGGGCCGAGATGCGTCGTGCTGGGGCGCTCGAGCGCGGCTCTTGCCGCGCCCTCGCTCTGGCACGCCTCGCCGCGAATGAATCGCGGCGGGCTGAAGTGCGTCATACTTGAAGCGCTCGATCTGGCCGGCTCCCCTTCACTCGGTCGCGAGCAACGTCTTCAACGCCGCGCCCGGGTCGGGCTGTCGCATCAAGTGCTCGCCGACAAGCACGATGTGAATGCCGTGCGCACG
The DNA here is from genome assembly GCA_040380385.1 of Phycisphaeraceae bacterium. Lineage (GTDB taxonomy): Bacteria > Planctomycetota > Phycisphaerae > Phycisphaerales > SM1A02 > QWPT01. The sequence goes on from JBEIJG010000389.1 coordinate 263, forward strand.
CAAGCGTGCCAGATCTTCCGGCGTGCGAATGCCCGACTCACTCACCAAAATGCTCGTGTCATCAAGCATTTCCGCGAGTCGCATCGAGTGTTCAATCGAGGTCTTCATCGTGCGAAGATCACGATTGTTGATTCCAAGAAGCGAATAACTGCGATGTGGGAATCCCACGATGTTGACCGCGCTGAAGAGATGCTCGACATCATGCACTTCGAGCAGCGTCGTCATTCCGAGTTCTGTTGCGAGAATCTGGAAATCAATGATGTCGCGCTCTTCAAGAGCCTCCGCGATAAGCAAGATGGCGTCGGCGCCCGCCGCGCGCGACTCCCAGATTTGATAGATGTCGACGATGAAATCCTTGCGCAAGACAGGCAACGGCATCGCATCGCGAATCGCGTGGATGTATTCGAGCTTTCCGCCGAAGTACTCCTCGTCGGTCAGACACGAGATCGCGGCCGCGCCGTTCGCGTAATACGCCTTCGCGATCGCGACGGGATCAAAATCGTCACGAATCACGCCCGCCGACGGACTCTTTCGCTTGATCTCGGCAATCGCATGCGTGCTGTTTGGGTGACGACGATCGACCACAGCCTGGAAGAAATTCCGCGGTCGACCGAGTTCGCCAATCCGCTCCTTGAGTGCTTCGACCGGAACAGTTTCCTTCGCCCGCGCGACCTCGATCGACTTGCGTGCGAGGATGTCTTTGAGAACTGGAACCATGTGAATCCGAGAGATGTGCACAGCGGAAGGAATTCGAGCGGTCGCGCGTTCGCACCGTACAACACGAAGTCCTGCGGAAACTGCCGAAGGATCGTACCTTGCTCCCATGATCGTCACGGCGAGCGTGCTCCTTCAGTCAACCACACTTGCGGTCACGCTTTCCGACACGCTTGCCGGCGAGCTTTCATCTGATTCATCCGCTGCCCACGGGGGTAGCAACGCCTTCATCGAAGTCGCCGTTCTCGCAATCGCCGCGATCGCGGCGATCACAGCATGTTGGCGCTGGCGATTCCTCACGGTTCCATCCGAGGCGTCCGGTCGAATTCCCGTCGATCCTCCGATGGGCGCGCTTGCGATGCTTTCGATCTACGTGCTTGGAATCATCTGCGCGTCGGTTGTTTCTAGCGCCTTGCCCGAATCGACGCGCAGCGATCCAGACTGGTCGCGACTCCTCCTCGGCGTTCTCGCAAACGCATTCCAATGTGTCGGCGCAATCGGCTTCCTCGTTTCGCGACTGGCCGTTCAAGGGCCGCGCGCCTGCGTCACGACACCGCGCGCCCTGAAAGAAGGCGCCATCGGTTTCGTCGTTGTTGTGCCGTTGGTCTTCGCGGTCGCCGCGATACTCGGGATGGTGCTGCCTCTTTTCGGGCTTCCAAAGGCGCCCGAGGTTTCCCACCAGACTCTCGAGATTCTCCGCGCGAAATCGGAAACATTGTTTACGTGGACGACGCTCGCACACGTCGTTGTGCTCGTTCCACTTGCAGAGGAACTGCTCTGGCGCGGGTTGATGCAGCCATCGATGCGCGCCGTGGGGCTTCCGCCGATGGCTGCGATCCTCGCGACTTCCGCGCTTTTCGCCGCAATTCACTGGACGAGTATTCCCGACGCGGGTCGCGTCACTGGTCTCGCGATGCTTGTCCTGTTGTCGACTGCGCTCGGGATCTTGCGTGATCGAACAGGTGGAGTCCTCGCGCCTGCGCTCGCGCACGGACTCTTCAATGCGATGAACGTCGCGATGGCGCTGCGTTCGTAGGTTGTTCCTGATCGACGGCGCGTGACCTGCGCGAAACCCGCGGTTTCCCGTATCTTCTCGCGTTCTATGAGCTCAATCGACGCCATCGCCGGAAAGCCGCGCATTCTCACGGGCGATACACCCACCGGACAACTTCACCTTGGCCACTGGGTCGGCAGTGTGAAGCGTCGTGTGGAATTGCAGCACTCGCACGACTGCTACTTCATCATCGCGAACATGCACGCATACACGACGCGACTCGCGAAGAGCGAGGACATTCGGCGCGACTCGATTGCGATCGTGCGTGATTACCTCGCGATGGGCATCGACCCAGAGAAGACCACGATTTTCCTTCAGAGCGAAATCCCCGCGATTGCTGAACTCACGTTCCTCTTCGCGATGCTGCTTCCCTTCAATCGCGTCATGCGCAATCCGACGCTCAAGACGGAAATCGAAGTGAAAGGTCTCGGCGAGTCGTATTCGTTCGGATTTCCCCTCTACGCAGTCGGTCAGACCGCAGACATCCTTGCGTTCCGACCGGTTGGCGTGCCTGTTGGTGAAGATCAGGTTCCACACCTCGAACTCACGCGCGAAGTTGCGCGGCGTTTCAACCAGATTTTCTGCGGCGTCGACGAGCACGCCGAAGACGAAGATCACGTGAAACTCGGCGGCGCGTTTCCGATCCCACACGCCGATGTCGGCGTTGTCGGCCGACTCGCGGGAATTGACGGCATCAACAAGATGTCGAAGTCGCTCAACAACGCGATTTTCGTCGCAGACGATGCGAAAGAAGTCGAGAAGAAGGTCAAGAAGATTTTCACCGGGCGTCAGAGCCCGACGGAGCCAGGTGACATCAACAACGTGCTTTTCCAGTACGTGCGCACATTCATCAAGGATGAAGCGCGCGTGAAGGAACTCGAGGAGAAGTACGCGAAGGGCGACAACATCGGTGATGGCCACGTGAAGCTTGAAGTTGCGGCCGCAATCAACGAGTTGCTCGCGCCGATGCGTGAGCGCCGCGCGAAGTACGAGGGACGCGATGATCTTGTCCTTGAGATTCTGAAGGCTGGCTGCGAGCGTGCGAACAAAGTTGCAGAGGCGACGCTTGAACGCGTGAAAGCGCACGCGAATCTCGTGCACTGGCCGCGCCACGTGCGATATGTCTGATCATCGCGGTCGCCGCGTTGTCTTCACGGTCGCCGCTGCGGCGGCGACCTTTGGCGTGAATCGTGCCAGAGCGAGCAAGTTGCGCAGCAGGTTGCGAGCGCTCAATGTCGTCGCGGTCGCCGCTGCGGCGGCTCCCTCTGGTGTCATCCGCGCCAAAGCGAGCGAAAGCGGCGGACGCGGCGAAGCCGCCCCGCCGCCAGTCGCGAGCGCTCTATCACGTCACGACACGAGGAAGAACCGCCCCACCGTCACCGCGAGCGGCTTTCCCTCGAGCTCGAACATGAAGTGACCTTCCA
>JBEIJG010000390.1:0-3451 GCA_040380385.1 Phycisphaeraceae bacterium
GGGCACGTTTGGCGGAATGAAGAACACTTCGCCCTCGCGAATCTTGTGCACCTTCACGACGCCTTCTTCGATGGTCTTCACGTGCACGTCGCCCTTCAACTGCATGAAGAACTCTTCGCTATCGACTTGGTGAAAATCGTTGCGGGCATTCGGCCCCTTGATGATCATCACGAAGAAGTCACGGCCTGAGTAGAGATACTTGTTTCCGACCGGCGGCTTGAAGTGCTCGGCGTTCGCGTCGACCCACGCGAGCAAATTGAACGGTGCCATCACCGAGCCATCCAACATCAGACCGCTTGGCTCGCCAGGCGTATCGGCGATCGACTGGAAACCAGTCAGGATGCCGGGGCGGGAAGGAAGTGCGTTCGTCGTCGCGGGAGTCATGCCGACATCGTACGTTTTCCGCGTTTCGTTACGATCCCAACATGTCCAGAACCGTTGCGACTGCTCAGTCGATTCCTTTTGCGAGTTCGCTCGCTGGGCGGCTTCTCCTGCTCGGCATTCTTCCGGGTGCTTTGATCCTCGCGATCATCCTCGTTTGGGGAGCGATCGAGAAGTTCGACAACCTCGAGGCGTTGGCGGAAGAGACCCTCGCGCGCGAAGCACTGGCGTCTTCATCGGACATCGAGGCATCGAATGTCGCGGCGATGCAGATTGCGCGCACCGTCGCAACCCAACAGGCCACCGGTCTTTTCGGGCAGCGCGAACTCACCGTCGAAATGCTGAAGGCGACCCTCGCAGCGTCGCCCGACGTGACGGCGGTGTACGTTGGGTACGAACCCAACGCCGATGGCAATGACGCTGCAGCCAAGGCGTCGGGACCGAACGAATGGAGCGATGGAACGGGGCGCTTCATTCCGTATCCCTTTCGCGATTGGACGCGCGGCGATGTGATCGCGGTGAAACCACTCGTCGATCTCGAAACGAGCCTCTTTTACGACGGCGTACGGCGCGCGTTCGCGGAGTCGTCGAAGTCAGAAACGCTCGTCACCGAGCCGTATGTGTACGACGGACAATTGATCGTCGAGCAATCGCATCCGATCGTTATCGATGGGAAGTTCCGCGGTATCGGCGCGACGGATCGCGCGTTGAGTGCGATTGAGGCGTTGGTGCGCGAAGGTGCGCGCAAGACTGGCGCGGACGCGTATCTCATCAGCGGTCGCGGCCGCATCATCGTGGCGACGACCGACCCCATCATTGACGCGACGAAGACTGCATCGCTCGAAGGTCAGTTGCGCACAAAGAAGCTCGAAGACACGGCATACGCCTCGTTTCTTGGTCACTTCTTCGAGCGCGCCGATCGTGACGGTGAAGTGCACGATCTTCCAGATCCCGTCAACAACGAAGAGATGCTCGCCGTTGGTGTGCGCATTGCCGCTGGCGGTTGGACGCTCGTCTTCACAAAGCCACGTGAGCTCGTCATTGCGCCGATTCGTGCTGAAATCACGCGGAATGCCGTGCTGTTCGGTCTCGCACTTTTGGCGGCGGGAGCACTCATCACATGGACTGCGATGCACACAAGTCGCCGCATGAAGATCGCGGCGATTGCTTCCGATGCCATCGCCGCGGGTGACCTCTCGACCGACATTCCGCCGTGCCCGCTGAACGACGAAGCGGGTGTTCTCACCCGCAGTTTGCAGCGCATGCAGATGAATCTCAATCAGTTGCTTGTGAGCGTGAAGACGGCGGGCGTGACGCTCGATTCAGGTGCGCTCGAACTCTCCGCGACGAGTCGCGAGCAAGAAGAAATGGCGCATCGATTTGGTGAGTCGTCGAGCCAGATTGCGGCCGCGACGCGGCAAATCAGTACGACGGGTACCGAGCTCTCGCGCACGGTCGCCGACGTCGAGCACGCGTTTGCGCATACCGCTGGTGTCGCGGACGGAACGCGCGCCAATCTCACGTCGGTTGATCGCACGATTCGCGAGCTCGCCGATGCAACTTCCTCGATTGCCGCGAAATTGTCGGCGATCAGCGAGCGCGCGTCGAAAATCGGTGGTGTCGTGACAACGATCGCGAAGGTTGCCGACCAGACGAACCTGCTCTCGGTGAATGCTGCGATTGAAGCCGAAAAGGCGGGCGAACAAGGCCGCGGCTTCCTGGTGGTTGCACGCGAGATTCGTCGTCTCGCCGATCAAACTGCGGCCGCGACACTCGACATCGAGTCGATCGTGCGAGAAATGCAGTCGGCCGTCGGCGCAGGCGTGATGGAGATGGATCGCTTCGCGGAGAAAGTCCGTCGCGGTGTCGATGAGGTTGTCGCATCGAGCCGACAGATGGGCGAAATCATCGAGCAAGTCGGCATGAATGCCGAGCGGTACCGCACGGTTGCGACGGGTATGGAAAGCCAAGCGCAAGGGGCTTCTACCATCAGTGAATCGATGGGCGCGCTCGCGGCAGCGGCGAAGCGATCAGTGGAAAGCGCGGAAGAATTTGGTCGAACCGCGGCCGAACTCCAACGCGCGAGCCTTTCGCTGCGCGATAGCGTTGCGGCGTTCACACTGAAGACCGATCGACAGGCATGAGAGTCTCACGTTGCTCGAGAAAACGCCCAAGATCGCTCGGGAGTTGTCGCTCGCGTCCGCATTCGGGACAACACTTCGTCGACGCGGGAAGCGCACGCAAGTCGTACGCGCACGACGGGCAGCGATCGTCGCGCAGCGAGAGAACGACCGCGAGCCCGCACCGCGCGCATGCGTGATCTCCGAGTGGAATGGTTGCAGTCGTTTCGCATCGTGGGCAACGCCAAGACACACGATCAATGGCTCCGACGCCGATCGGCTTTGCTCGCGTCACGCGCATGGCGACGAGTCCGGCAAGAAGCGAACTCCCAGCCACAATGACGAGGGACCACACGAGTTGTTCGAGGAATCTGCCGGAATCAGGCATCAAAACCGCCGCGGAAATCACGATGGACAGGGCGATGAGCGCCGCGGACGCGACATGTCGAAGCCAGCGAAAGATGCCCGAGGCACGGCTTAAGCCGAGGAGATTGTTGCTTGCGGCCGCGGAAGCGACGCCGCCACAGAGCGTGATCGCAAGCGTGTAGGGCTCCCAGGAAATCTGGCGGATCAAGAGTCCGCTTCGATGTTGTTCAACGAGGAGAAGAACTCCTGCGATGGCGGCGAATGAAGCAGATCCGAGTCCAAGTTGCGCGACGATGCGCTCTGCCCGCGTGGCGGCGGGCGGTGCATCAAAGGTGCGCGCTGCGATCGTTCGAAGTCCGATGGCGGCGCATGCCGCACAAGCGACGATTGGCAAAAAGATGATTGTCACTGCGAAGGCGCCGAAACCAAAGCGATTGGGGAGCGCAATCAACATGCTGGCCGCGAACACTCCGCTGGCACCAAAAATCGCGATGGACTCAGCGAGCGAAAGCGATCTGTCTGCGCGTCGTCGACGTTTCAACGCGGGAATTGCAATCCCGAGCGCGGGAATCCCCGTCAAGAAC